>JALWSN010000573.1 GCA_027080245.1 Ignavibacteriales bacterium
GGTTCAGGCTTATCGCCGCAATTGCTGCGATTGCCCTTTCGTTTTATCTGGCTTATCTTTTCTTTGATTTGTTAATAATGTTAAGCATCGCCATTTTAATTGCAATGATTTTTAATCCGATTGTGGCGCTGCTGGAAGCGCAGGGACTCAGCAGGTTTATTTCTGTAATGACAGTGCTTCTAGGCTCGGCCGTTTTGTTGCTTTGGGGGTTGTCGTTTTTCATACCTACAGTTCTTACTCAAATGAACGCCATTGCGAAAAACATTAACCAACAAAAACTAAGCATAGTATTAAAGCAAATTCAGGATTCGGTTCACGGCTATTTGCCGTTTTTGGACGTTTCGAATCTTGCCGAAAAGCTAAGCGAATTTATTTCCGATTTGTTCCTGAACTCAATTTCCAATCTAAGCAAAATTGTCTCGAGCATTGTTTCCGTTGCTGCCCTTGTTATTATTATTCCGTTTATGACTTATTTTCTGTTAAAGGACAATAAGAAAATCATTAAAGGAATTATTAACGTCATGCCCAACAAATATTTTGAAATGTCTTATTCGGTTATTCACCAGATTAGTTTGCAATTGGGGAAATTTGTCAGGGGCTGGATTTTCGACGCTTTCATGGTTGGTTTATTAAGCGCAATTGGGCTTACCATTTTAGGAATTAAAAATTCCATTACTATCGGAGTAGTAGCCGGAATCGGGCATTTAATACCTTATTTTGGTCCTATTGTTGGAGGCGTTCCGGCAATTCTTTTTTCGATTGTACAGTTTGGCGACCTTTCAAAGTTACCTGCAATAATCATAATGTTCCTTGGCGTTTACGCTCTGGACAACGGTTTCATTCAGCCCAAAGTTTTCTCCGAAACTACCGACTTTCACCCGCTTGCAATCATCCTTTTGATTATTGCCGGAAGTCAATTAATGGGCGTTCTGGGAATGTTGCTTGCGGTGCCCGTGGCTACGGTGCTTAAAACCGCCGCAAAGGAAATTTACATGGGTTACAAAAATTACAAAGTAATTAAGGCTTAAATCTTTCCGTTAGTTAGAAAGAAATCCCGCTTTATTGTATATTTGGATTAGGCTGTAAACCAACTTGAATTTAAATTTAAAGATTGGTTCGATTGGATTTTGCCGAAACGAATTCAGACGAAATTTCATTTTTGAACATTTGTGAAAAATATTCAAAAATAATTTTTTAATTTTAGCGGAGATTTAATGAGGCTACAATTTATTGGCGCGGCGCAAACTGTTACCGGTTCAATGCATTTGTTGGAGGTCAACGGTTACAAGATTTTGCTTGATTGCGGTTTGTACCAAGGGAAGCGGAAGCAAGCTTTCGAGCTGAACAGAAGATTTGATTTTATTGAACCGGAAAAAATTGACTTTGTTATTTTGTCGCATGCCCACATCGACCATTCGGGAAATATTCCTACTTTAGTTAAGAAAGGATTCAAAGGAAAAATATTTTCCACTTTTGCAACGCGGGATTTGTGCAGTGTAATGTTGCGGGACAGCGCGCACATTCAGGAAAAAGACGTTGAGTACGTGAACAAAAAGAGAAAGAAAAAAGGGCAGAATCCGTTTGAGCCTTTGTACACTTTAGAGGACGCCGAGAATGCAATGCAATATTTTGTGGGATTGAATTACCACCACGAGTTCCAAATTGCCGACGGAATAACATTAACCTTTGCCGACGCCGGACACATTTTAGGCTCGGCAATTACCTTCCTTCAAATTAAGGAAAGGGGCAAAATAATTAATTTGGGATTTACCGGAGATTTAGGACGGCCTAATATGCCGATTCTAAAAGACCCGGAAAAAGTTCCCGACGTGGATTTTTTTATTTCGGAAAGCACTTACGGCAACAGGCTCCACGAAGCTGCCGGGGACGCCAACAAAATATTGATTGAAACGATTAACAAAGCAATTCAAAGAAAATCCAAAATTATTATTCCGGCCTTTAGCGTGGGCAGAACGCAGGAACTGGTTTACGAAATTCACAAGCTGTTCGAAGCTAATTTGGTTAAACGGATTCCGGTTTACGTCGATAGCCCCCTTTCCGTTAACGCCACGGGAGTGTTCAGGCTGCATCCCGAATGCTTCGACAGCGACACGGCGGATTTCCTTCTGAAAAACGAAGACCCCTTTGGATTTAATAAATTGACCTACATTACCGATGTTGAAGATTCAAAAAGATTGAACGAACTTAACGGACCGATGATTATTATTTCAAGCTCTGGGATGTGCGAGGCGGGCAGGATTTTACACCACCTTGCAAACAACGTGGAAAATCCAAACAATATTATTCTAATGGTAGGCTACTCGGCGGAAAATACTTTGGGCAGAAGAATAATTGACAAAGTTCCCACAATTAAAGTTTTTGGCGAGGAATACAAACTTAACGCCGAAGTAATTTCGTTAAATTCGTTCAGCGCCCATGCCGATTACCGCGAGATGCTGGATTACTTTGAACAATACGACAAGGAAAGAGTGCAGAAGTTTTTTCTGGTTCACGGGGATTACGAATCTCAAACCGCCTTTGCCGGCAGGTTGAAAGCAAACGGTTTTAACGATATCGTTATTCCGGAACGGGGCTATGTTTTCGAAATTTAAAATTTTAATTCCGCTTTTAATTTTTACTGTTTTTGCTTGCAGGGAAAAAATTATTGAACCGGGGAACAATTTTGTGTTGCCTCCGCCAACACCGCAGAACGTTAAAATAGTTTCCGCCGTCGACGGCGTAATTGTAATTGAATGGCAGGCGTTAAGCGGCATTGGAATAGGAAAGTACTTTATTTACAGGGGTATTAACAATCCAAGCAATTTGAAATTCTTAGATTCCACTTACGACAATTACTACTCCGACGATTCGCTTTATTACGATTCCACCTATTACTACGCCATTGCATCGGTCAATAGAGCGGGAGAGCAAAGCAAGCTTTCCAAAACGGTTTCGGCTAAGCCCGTCAATGTTTACGCCCCATATCCTCCGTTCGGACTTTCGATTAACGCAAGGAATTGGAACGACACTCTAACGGTAAACCTTGCTTGGAACGCTCCGCTGGAAAGCGATATTAATCATTACGAAATTTACAGGGGAGCTACAGAAGAATTTGGAGTGAGCTCAAAAACTTTCGTTGGAGCTACGCCGAATGTTTTCTTTGTGGATTCAAAAAATTTAAAATTGTTAACGGACTATTACTACAAAGTAGTAAGCGTGGACAACGGGGGCTTGAAAAGCAAGCCTACCGGGGCGATACGCGATGTTATTTTGGATCGCCCAATAATATTAAGCCCAAAGCAAGACGCCGTTGTGCCGCAATATTTTAATTTTAGATTCGTGACTTGTTCGAGGGAAGCCGACTACAAAATAATAATTCAGTCAAATAAGCTTTTTGGAGTAGTTGCAGAATTAGCTGTTGGAACAAAAGCCGCTAACGACACCGTTTCGGTAGGTTACGATGCTTATTACCTTGACGGGAACAGAACTTACTACTGGCGCGTTATCTCTTATTCGGGTTTCAGTGCTCAGGCGAACAGTTTTTCGAAATTGGGAACTTTTAAAATAAGTAATTTTTGAGAGGAAATATTTCAATTGATATTACATTTTAAGGAGATTCCGCTATTGCGGCAGGCGAAATAAAATGAAGTACGAACGGACGAAAGCCCTGAAAATATTGACTTTACTAATTGTGAGCGCCGCTTCGTTATTTGCTCAAGGGACTAAAGACACGCTTAGTTTTTTAAGGGGCAATTATTCCACTCCTTTGGTTTCGTCCTATTTTAACAAAGAACTAAGCACTTACAATTCAATTGAATATTTAAGATATTCTTTCTCCGCGGGAAAATTTTTCCTTGGGGTTAACGAAAGGTACAATACAACGGTCGTAAAATCTTACGTGAATCACGTTAAGGACGAACAGAACTTTAACGCTTTAGGTGAGTACGGTTTCAGCAAACTGTTCAGCGGCGGATTTTTTGTTAGCGACAACATTTATTCGGACGACAGGAAGATTTCAATCAATAAAGCTTCGGTTAATTACTTGGCGCTTTTTTCAAAATTTAACTTTCGCAATTATTTGAAGGTAATTCCGTTTGCGGGGTATTCCCTCAACCAACAAATAGGTGAAAAGGACGACGGTTACATTTACGGTTCGGAAATTTTGACGCGGAGATTAAAATACGCAAATTTTTCCGCGAGTTCTTCGATGAAATTTCAGAACGAGGACATTTTACCGCGCAGGAATTTGTTAAGAAAAGTTTTTTTCGATTTAAAAAGTCAATTCAACAAGTTGGCTCAAAATTATTTAACCGTGAAATACGTTAAACAGCGGAAAGATTTTTATTTTGAAACCGATTCGCTTACGAGGAATTATTTCGATGTAAACCACAATATTCAAAGTAGAACCGAGACAAATTACATTGTTTCCGACGCAATTAATTTCCGCGAACCTAACACAAATTTGAATTTTAAATTTAACACCAACGTAAGTTGGCGAGACATTGAGCGTTCCACGCGCTACATTTTATTGAGCAACGTTTCCGCCTCGAGCTTCGACACGGACATCCGCGAGCAGAAAATTAATTTTAGAGGCGAAGTAAATTACCGTTCCCCTCGGTTTAACGGATTTGCGCGAATGTCTTATTTCGACAGGACGGAACTGCATTTCCCTAAAAACATCGAGGGGGCGAATCCTATTTTTTTTGAAACCCGCGAAAAATTGGAGAAGGAAAAAAATAATCGCTCGAAGCAAATTACTTTAACCCTCTCGGCTAATTGGCTGCCGGATGCCAGCAACAGTTTTAGTTTTAATTTGTTGCAGCGAAAACTAAGCTACGACACGCCAAGCAAATTTAACTTCGACGACCGCGACGAGTTGTTAACGATTTTTCAATTAACCTACGCAAGAAACCTTTCGCCATTGCTGAATTTACGATTTGCTTTGGAAGGAAACGTTTATCACGTGGTTTACATTTTTGCCGAACGGAGCGCGAACAATAATATTCAGCGAACTCTTAAGTTTTCCGCCGGGTGCGATTACCATTCGGAAAGGGTAAAGGCCCGCGCATCGGCCGAGGTTTCCTCCAACTACACGGTTTACGATTTCGAAGAAGAAAACCCCGCCTTGAAAAGTTTTGTCTTCAGACAATTTACCGTGAGGGATTCCTCGACTATTGCAATTTCCCAAACGGTTAACTTCGAAGCGTTGGGATATTTGAAACTTTCAGAGCAGGGTGATTTTAAGTGGAAGGGATTTAAGAGCAAACCATCAAGGTTTTTGTCCGAAATTTACGCAACGCCCCAGTTTGTTTATTATTACAAGTATTTTAGATTTAGTAGTGGAATAAGATATTATTCGTTAAAAACGTATTCGTTTTTGAGTAATTTCTTAAAGAAGAAAATTAAAAGTTACGAAAGCGTTGCGCCGTTGAGTAAAATTGAGATTATTGCGCCTGGCAATTTGAAGTTCGTTCTTTCGGGCTGGTACGAGTTCATTACATACGAGGACAATTCAAAAAAACAATTGGCGAATTTGAAGATAGAGATGCAATGGAATTTTTAAAAATTAGAAACGGCTTTTATTTGAATTGAAAACAAAAATAATCGAAAAAAAGTTCAGAAGCGATCCGAAAGCGCTGCCCGAGGCGGAAGAATTTTTTATTAAAACGCTTAAAAAAGTCGAGCTTTCGGAGGAGAGATTTCAAAAGTTAATCTTAGCCATTTCCGAAGCGGTTTCTAATTCCGTTAAACACGGCAACAAATCCAATCCTCAAAAATTTGTCAAATCCACAATTAAAATTAACGATGATGAAATCGAAATTATTTTTGAAGACGAAGGGAGCGGATTCAATCCGGACGACGTTCCCGACCCAACGGTTCGGGAAAACATCCTAAAAGAAAGCGGCAGGGGAATACACATCATGCGAGCGTTTGTGGACGAGCTTAAATACGATTTTTCGGAAAAGGGAACTAAAACAATTTTGATTGTTAGAATTAAAGAAAAAAATGAGTAATTTTATTTGTGTGTTGTAAACTAATAGGTGCAATTTGGCGTTATTATTGTTATATTATTGTACCGCTATGAGAAAATAAAAAACAAAAAAGGAGAGTCAAAAATGAATCGAAAAAAAATTGCTTTAATTGGCGGGGGACAAATTGGCGGTGTTTTAGCTCAATTAATCGCCTCGAAAGAATTAGGCGACGTTGTAATGTTTGACATCGTAGAAGACATGCCGCAGGGCAAAACGTTGGACGTTGGCGAAGCCGCAAGAATCGTTGGTTTCGATTCGAAAGTTACGGGAACCAATAGTTACAAGGATATTGAAGGAGCCGATTTGGTAATTATTACCGCGGGATTGCCGAGGAAACCCGGAATGAGCCGCGACGACTTGCTTACTACGAACGCCAAAATAATGAAGAGCGTAGCAGAAGGCGTTAGGGACAACGCGCCGAACGCTTTCGTAATCGTTATTTCCAATCCTTTGGACGCTATGGTAACTTTGTTTCAGAAAGTTTCCGGCTTCCCGTTCAACAAGGTAATGGGGCAGGCTGGCGTTCTGGATTCTTCCCGTTTTGCCACTTTCATTGCATGGGAGCTTAATGTTTCCGTTAAAGACGTTAACGCAATGGTACTTGGCGGGCATGGCGATTCAATGGTTCCTTTGGTACGTTACGCAAACGTAAACGGAGTTCCGGTAATGGAATTGCTTGAAAGGAAATACGGCGACAAAGAAAAGGCCAAAGAGGTAATGGACGCAATGGTTCAGAGAACTAAAATGGCTGGCGGCGAAGTCGTTAAATTGTTGAAGACCGGCTCGGCGTTTTTCTCGCCGGCTGCAGCTGCTACGGCAATGGCGGAATCGATTATTAAGGACCAGAAAAGAGTGCTGCCGGCAAGCGCTTATTTGCAAGGCGAATTCGGCGTAGACGGTTACTACGTAGGCGTTCCGGCTGTGCTTGGCGCAAACGGTGTTGAAAGAGTTCTCGAGCTTTCTTTGAACGAAGAAGAAAAAGCTGCTTTCGACAATTCGATTGCCGCCGTAAAGAAAAACGTTGAAGCAATGGAAAGATTGGGATTCTAACGAAAATTCTTTATTTATTAAACGCTCTTTTTCTTTTGGAAAAGGGCGTTTTTTATTTTAAACTTTTTAACGTATTTGAACCGCGGAAGTAGTGGATTTTACTTCCTTTGAATTAAATTAAATGGGCGGTAATTATTTTTTAGTCTTCCTCCACGAGCTTAAAATTGTTAATGAAAAGAGTGTCTTCAACTTGTTTATCGTAAAAAACGCAAATATATTTTTGTTGTAAATTCCAGAGTTCAAAGTAATTATTTGATTCCTTGCTGATGAAATAACTTTTGCCGCTATTAGTCATTAAAGCGAGGGAAACAAAAGGTTCGTTGCCCGTAATGTAAATCTTTCCTTCAAGTTGTTTGCTTTCCTTGCAGGAGCTACCTAATAAAGCAATTAAAACTAACGGTAACAGAACTTTTTTCATTTAATTTCTCCGTTGTTGTAATTTTGCGTTATTAATACGGACATACAAGTGAATTTTACCAACAACCGACAAAGGTAAATTAGTTTTAGGTGGAAATATTTCTATTTTAAAATTTTACTTTGCAAAATAGTAGCCACAAACGAATTTTCGTTTTACTGTAAAAATATTTTAGACTTTTGTAATATTTGAAATTTTGAAATTGGTTACCGACTTTATCGCGCTAAGAAGTTGGAAAAAATGAAAGAATTTTGAAAGTGAAGCAAATACAATTAATGTCATTTTCAATTAAAGCGGAAGGGCTTTCAAAATTGGAGTTAGCTAAATAAAAAGGGAGCGAAAATTACACGTAATGAAAGTTTAATTGTTTTCGGTGGAATCTGAGTTTTGGGCACCGCCTTGGCGGTTTTCGTTTTTAAATTTTTCGTAAGCGGTAATAATGTCCTTTACCAATTTGTGTCTAACAACATCTTGCTGCGTAAAGAAAACAAAAGCCACGCCGTCTATTCCTTTCAATATTTTTACCGCTTCAACCAATCCGCTTGTGGTTTTTACGGGCAAATCGATTTGGGTAACATCCCCCGTAATTATTGCTTTCGAATTAGGTCCCAGCCTTGTTAAAAACATTTTCATTTGAAGAGACGTTGCGTTTTGGGCTTCGTCCAATATTACGTAAGCGTTGTTCAGCGTTCTACCGCGCATGTAGGCAAGAGGCACAATTTCAACAATATTTCTGTTAATAAAATCCGAAAGCTGTTCGAATTGCAGCATGTCCTGAAGAGCGTCGTAAAGGGGTCGTAAATAGGGATCGACTTTTTCTCTTAAATCCCCCGGGAGGAAACCTAAACTTTCCCCGGCTTCTACCGCCGGACGCGCCAGAACTATTTTTTTTACAATTCCTTTTTTCAGGGCGGAAACCGCAAACGCCACGGCAAGGTAAGTTTTACCTGTACCCGCGGGTCCAATTGCAAAACAAATGTCGTTGTTTTTAACGGCTTTAATGTATTTAATTTGATTTGCCGTTCGCGCGCGAATCACGTCTTTTCTGGTGTAAAGAACAATATTATTTATTTCATCCTTTGAAACTATTTGTTTTCCTTGCAATTCCAGGTCGATTATTGTCTGAACGTCCTCTTTAGTCAATCCTCCGGAAGTATTCAGAACGTAAACCATTTCCTTAAAGATTTTTTCGATTATTTCCAATTCCTCTTTTACGCCTTTCAAATGAACCGTATTGCCGCGGATAGTAATTTGCGCGCTAAATCTTTCTTCTAAAGGCTTGAGATTTTTGTCGTTGTAACCAAGGAGGGAAAGTAAATCCTGACTTTCGATTTCGAACGATTTTTTAATTACGTTTTCTACTTCCATCTTTTAGAAAAAAAGCCCTTTCCAATCGTAGGAAAGATTAGAAAGGGCTAATAAAAATTCTCCGTTATTTTTACTTAGATTGTTTTGGAGGCGCGGCTTTGAATCTTCTAAGAATTTTGTCGAATTGTGCTTTTTCTTCTTCCGTAAGTTTGGGAATTTTGAAGACCTGTTTGGGGTAAATTAAATCGGGATCTTTAATTTGGTCTCTGTTGGCATTGTAAATTTTAGTCCAGACGAACGGATTATTGTAGAACTTTTTCATCTTGGCTATTTTCCAGAGGTAATCGCCTTTAACGACGGTGTAAAGCACTTCTTTTGGTTTTTCTTTCCATGCGTCCAATTTATTTTGCAAAACGCCGAAAATCTGATTGTAAAACTCCGGCAGCGCCGCAAGTTTATTTGATTTCAACGCTTCCAGTTCAGCCGCGCGGTCGGCTTTCGGAGATACTTTTCTTTCAATTTTAGCCATTAACTCTTTTAATTGAGCTCTAAAATTGTCCACATCGTTCTGGGAATTAGCCCCTACTAATGACAAAGTTTTCTTTTGGCAATTTTCCACTTTGGGAAGGGAAGCGTAAGTTTTCTTCAGATTGTTTACTTCCGCTTGCAATTTGTTTAGTTCGGTTGTTAAATTAGCTTTTTTCTCTGTTAATCTGTTTATTTCAGCCTGCCATTCTTCTTCGGTCATCTCTTTTTTCTGCGCGAACGAAACGCTTGTAAAGGTTACGAAAAGCGCGATGGCAAGTAAGAATTTTACGTATTTCATCGAAATTTCCTCCCTGAATTTTTAAACTTTATTTTTTCATTTTTTGTAAATTCTGTTTAATTAACTTTTGAGTGTGATTGCACTGCTCTAATTTAGCGTTTCTCTCGGCAATCTGTCTCTCAAGTTTTGCCTTTTCGCTCTTTAAAGAATTCACTTCTTTTTCTAACGATTTAACCTCAGCTCTTAACGTTGTTAGTTGAGCCATCTGCTCTTCGCTTACGCCTCCGCAGCCTGTTAAACTTGTCATGCCCGCAATTAATGCAACCCCAAGGAAACCTGTTAAGATTTTCTTTGTTTTTTTCATTACTTTCCTCCTGAATAAGTTTTAGGTTAAACTTTTTAAATATACTAATTTTTCTGAAATATTTTAATTAAATTAAATTATTTTCTGCAAAACTAAAAAAATTATTTCCGGCAATTATGATGTGATCCAGAATTTTGATGTCTATTATCTTTCCCGCTTCGATTAATCTCTCCGTAGTCTTAACGTCGCTTTTACTTGGTTTTACGTTTCCCGAAGGATGATTATGAACCAGAATAAGGCTTGCTGCCAAATTGTCGATTGCGGTTTTAAATACTTCCCTTGGATGAACTATTGAACTATCGAGATTGCCGATTGAAATTGTTTCGCTTTTAATTATTTTATTTGCGGAATTTAAACAAACCACAATGAATTTTTCCTTTAATTCGTTTTTAAGCGCGGGAATGAAATTCCTGGCAATTTCGCTGGGATTTTTAATTGTTTTGCCTTCCAGTTTGCTTTTTTCCAATTCCATTCTACGGCAAAGCTCGAACGCCGCCAGCAACGTTGCGGCTTTATCCTTGCCAATTCCGCGCTGTTTGGTTAACTCCTCGGCGGATTTTTGCGAAAGAGTGTTTAAATCGTCGAACTTTAGTAAAAGCTCTTTAGCGAGATTTGTAACCGGCTGTCCTTTAGCTCCCGTACGCAAAAGTATTGCAATAAGCTCGGATTTCGAGAGACTTGCCGCGCCGTTTTTTAGCAGCTTTTCCCTTGGCCTGTCGTCTTCAAGTAATTCTTTTACTTTCATTGTTAGTAAAAGCAAATATTTTAATTTTCGTCCCCGCAGATTGCCCGTCTTCCACCGCAAAATGCGCGGGTGAGACTAAGCAATCCGCGGCGCCCCGTTTTGTCGCGATTTTTGTTCGCCCTCATCGGGCGCTCCCAAAAATCGCGCCAAAACTCACTAAGTGTTATTTCCCGAATATTCTTCCTTTACGGAACTAAATGGGGAGACCTATTCCGTTAAGAAATTAAAAAATCAAAAAACGAAAAATTTATTTATCTTTTAACGTTTCGTTAATTATTTTAATCCCTTCCAACGCCGTTTTGTCGGTAGGG
>JALWSN010000574.1 GCA_027080245.1 Ignavibacteriales bacterium
GGTTGAAGAAGCTACGGAAGTAATTCAAAGCGAAATTTCTCCGATTAGCGATGTGAGAGGGAGTGCCGAATACAAGCGCCTATTGCTGAACAGATTGTTCTTTGCTCACTTTGTGGAGCTCTTCCCTCAAAAAATTAATTTAGAGGAATTAGTATGAGCAAAAATGAAATCGAAAAACATGTTAAGGGCGAATCTTTATTTGTTGACGATTTTACTTTGCCCGACCGAACTTGGTTTGCTTCCATTTTGGATTCGCCAATAGCTCATGGAAAAATTAAACACATTAATATTCCTGCGGACGTAAGAGCGTTTACTTACCGGGATATTCCGGGCGAAAATCAAATTGGAAATATTATTCAGGACGAACATCTTTTAGCGGAAGAGGAAGTTAATTACATCGGAGAACCAATTGCTATTGTAGTGGCTGAAACTCAGGAAAAAGCGGAAGCGGACAAAAGACGAATTGAGTTTGAATTTGAAGAGCATGAAGCCGTTACAGAGCCTCGCGAAGCCTTCCGACGTGGAATGCTTATCGCACCGCCAGTTATTTTTTCGATTGGCAACACTGAGGAAGCTTTTAATCAATGCGATTACGTAATAGAAGATAAAGTTGAAATTGGCGGACAAGAACATCTTTACCTCGAAACTCAAGCGTCGATTGCAATTCCTGGCGAAGACGAAAGCGTTAAAATCTATTCTTCCACACAAAGTCCTACAGCAGTTCAAAGAGCCACCGCGAAAGTTTTAGGCGTTGCAATGAACAAAGTTGAAGTGGACGTATTACGATTGGGAGGAGGGTTCGGAGGCAAAGAAGACCAGGCGACGCCGTGGGCTGCAATGTGCGCTTTAGCTGCTTCGTTATTGAACAAGCCCGTTAAGCTGCGCTTGAGCAGACAAGAGGATTTAAGAATGACGGGCAAAAGGCATCCTTATTCCGCAGATTACAAAATTGGATTAACTAAAGAAGGAAAAATATTAGCTTACGAAGCAACCTTTTATCAAAATGCCGGGGCATGCGCAGACCTTTCTACTGCTATTCTGGAAAGAACAATGTTTCACGCTACCAATAGTTATTTCATTCCGAATGTTAAAACCACAGGGATTTCGTGTAAAACCAATCTGCCTCCAAACACTGCATTTAGGGGGTTTGGCGGACCTCAGGCAATGTTTGTTATTGAGTCCGCTATCTTTAAAGCTGCCAGACAAATGAACGTTGAACCCTACGAAATTCAAAGAAAGAATTTATTAAAAGAAGGAGATTATTTTTATTACGGGCAGAAAGTTGAAAGATGTAAGGTTGGCAAGTGTTGGGAAGGGCTTGAAAAAAATTTCGTAGTAAGTAAAAAAATCGAGGAAATTAAAAAGTTTAATGACTCAAATAAATTATTCAAAAAAGGATTTGCTTTTATCCCCATTACGTTTGGCATTTCCTTCACAAGCAAATTTTTAAATCAGGCAAGCGCGCTAATCCATATTTACACGGACGGTTCTGTTGGAGTAAGCACCGCCGCTGTGGAGATGGGGCAGGGAGTTAACGAAAAAATCAGAATTATTGTCGCCAAGGCTTTAGGTATTTCTTTGAATAAAATTAAGATGGAAACTACCAACACAACAAGGGCGGCTAACACTTCTCCGACGGCGGCAAGTTCGGCTGCGGATTTAAACGGCAACGCCGCATTAATTGCTGCGAATGAGTTAAAGAAAAGATTAACTGAAACGGCAGGCCGGATTCTAAAAACTCCTGGCGAGAATATTGCGATTTACAAAGATAAAGTTTGGGTTGGGGAAAAATCTTCTGGAATTAATTGGGAAGAATTGGTTAACAGAGCCTACTTAATGAGAGTAAGCCTTACGGAACAAGCGTTTTACGCTACTCCCGACATTCATTTCAACAGAAGCGTGAACAAAGGAAGACCTTTTGCATATCACGTGTTTGGCGCGGCGTTTGTGGTAAGTAAAATTGACGTATTGCGCGGCGTTTACGAAATTGAAGAGGTTAACGTTGTACACGATTACGGCGAAAGCCTAAACATTACTATAGATAAAGGACAAACCGAGGGAGGCATCGTTCAGGGCATTGGCTGGCTTACCCTTGAGGAGCTTGCGCAAAACGAGGAAGGGAAACTTCTTTCCAATTCACTTTCCACGTACAAAATACCGGATATTTATTTTACTCCGAAAATCAATATTCATTTTCTGGAGGGAAGTAAAAATCCTTACGGACCATTCAAATCCAAAGCAATTGGCGAACCGCCCTTTATGTATGGGATTGGAGCTTATTTTTCTTTGTTAAGCGCAATTAAGGCTTACGTAGGCAACATTGATTTCAAAATACATTCCCCTCTGACGCCGGAAAGAGCGCTTTCATTGTTGTCCAAAAAGAAGCTCGTTAAAGCTTAAGATTTTTGTTATTTTAGCCGTACTTTAAAATTATTTTTAGTGAAGTATGAACGAGCTTCAATTCTGGCAAAATATTTTAAATGTATTAAACAGCGATAAACGCCTGATTTTATTGATTGTTGCCGACTCTTCCTTTTCGAGTCCCGGTAAACGGGGCTTCAAAATGACCGTGACAGAAGACGCCCGAATTACGGGCACAATTGGCGGCGGAATAATGGAAAAAGAAATGATCGAATACTCGCTTGATTTTTTGTTCGGGAACGAAACTAAGTCGATTAAAAAACTTTACCACAATTCAAACACTAAACACGAATCCTCCGGATTAATTTGCGGGGGAAATCAAACAATAGTTTTGAAAACAATTTCCGCGGATGAAAAACCGATA
>JALWSN010000575.1 GCA_027080245.1 Ignavibacteriales bacterium
ACAACTTAACAGGCAACAGAAAAAGCGTTTCCACAGGCTTTGGTTTGCGCGTCGGCTATCAAGGGCAGGTTTTGCCGTTTTTGAGAGTTGGGGCGTCCTACCAAATGAAAATAAACATGAGTAAATGCGACGAGTACAAGGGATTGTTCGCCGAGCAGTGCGGGTTCGACATTCCCGCTAATTGGAATGTAGGCGTTGCCGTTAATGTTGTTAAAAATTTAACGGTTGCAAAGACATGCAGGAAATTTATTACAGCAAAATTAAATCTATTGGCAATCCAATCGACCCCAAAGCTTTACCGCCGGCATTCCCGGACGGCAAAGGCGGCTTTACGCCAAATCCCAATCACGTCGGCTTGGGCGAGGCAAACGGTTCGGGTTTCGGTTGGACGGACGTGGCGGTTTACAAATTTGGTTTAATGTACGAAGGCATTAAAAATTGGACTTTAATGGCTGGATTTTCAATTGGGGACAATCCCGTTAAATCCTCCGAAGTGTTATTTAACATTTTAGCGCCCGCCGTAATTACCACTCACATTACCTTTGGCGCAACTTACAAGTTAAACAAGCACAACGAAATAACAGTTGGATTTATGTACGCTCCGGAAAACAGCGTTACGGGCGCCAACAGATTCGAAGCGCCGAATCAGCAAACAATTAAAATTGCAATGCATCAATGGCAGATTGAGTTAGGATACGGTTTCAATTGACCCCCATGTCACAAAGGCAATGAGTAAACGAAACCCCTCAAGAGATTGAGGGGTTTTTAATTAAAATAATTGTTGAAAATCACTATTTGCATTTACTTTTTTCATTATGAATAAATATTTAAAACCCCTTAAAAAAAAGTTGAACTTTCTTGCGCGATAATGCCAAACATTTGTATTTGATGTTTGATTGTGCCGCGTAACACATATAATATCGACTGTTTGAAAATGTTTAATAAGTCTGTTGTACAATAAAAAACCCGTGGGAGTAAACTTTTTTTTAATCCACTGGTCGCCTATCAACCAACCAAAATATTTGTTTCCTTTAAGAATTCTTTTTATTTCCAAGGCAACTTTTTCTAATTCGTCATAAAATTCTTTTTTTTCACAAGATATTTTACCAATGCATCTTTTATCATCAGAATATTTAATATTATTAGAATAAGGCGAATCAATAAAAACAAAGTCAACTGAGTTATTTTCTAATGGAAGTTGTCTTGCGTCGGCTTTAATTACTTCTTTTCTCACAATATTTAAGTCAAAACATTTAACCCTTCTATTTAATTCTATGGCTACGTCATACGTAGTTCCGCTTCCACACATTGGATCGACAACTAAATCGCCTTCACTGGTGTATCTTTGAAGTAAGTTCCAAATAATAAACGCTGGAGTCACGCCATTGTATTTATTATCCCCATGAGGTTTATCGCCATAATTTTGAGTTGGGAAATCCCAAAGAGTGGTAGATTCAATTACTAATTTTTTTGAATTATTCTTCATTGATTAAGTTTATTAAATCATTAACAAATTTGTCAAAATTTTTAACTTTAGAACTTTCTTCAATTTTTGTTTCGCTTAAAACGTAACTTCCATCTAAATCTACTTCTACAATTGCTCTACCTTTTTTAATTGGATCTTTAGCAAGTAATGTATCATCTTCATCGAGAGTAATAAAAATTACTTTAATATGCTTAGTTAAATCCTGAGAAGATAATTTTAATTTCCAATAGCCGCTTTGAGCAATTCTTTCTCTTAAGGTAACTTTAATTGATAAAACGGCAATAATATTAAAATTACTTGGATTGTAAATAACAATATCTACGTCGGGCAAATGGTAACCAAATTCACCATAATCGATTAATAAATTGCGTTTAACTTTCGCTAATTCTATTGACAAGTTATTTTCGTTGGTTCTTTCTAATTTATTTCCTTCAATAATTTTTAGCCCTAATTTATTTACTTCCTCTTTCAAAATAAAGAGAATTAATTTTTCTAAATTTTTGCCTTTGAAAGATCTCCAAGATTGCTCATGGTCTTTTCCCTCAAATTTACTTTTGTGTAATGGTTTAGCTTCTTGTAAAATTCTACTAATAAATTTGTAAGCATTATCGCCGTATTTCTGCTTGTATTTTTTGTAAATATCCAATAAATCATTGAAAGAAAATGAATTCATTTTACAATTTCTCCATTATTAAAATGAACTCTGTAGGGTACACAAGATTTGTTTTCCTATTTTTTATTTTTGTAAATCTTCCACTTTGAGGATCTCTAACGGAAGGTAACATTTTAGATGGAATCTCTCTGTGAATGATATTAAAAGTTTTAAAACCAATATTTTCAAATTGTTCTTTGAAAACTTCCGCGTTAAGAATTTCCACGCCTTGTAATTTAGTATTTCCAATTACAATTGCCGCTCTACCTTTTTTCTTTAAAACGCGTTTCATCTCTAAAAAACTTTCAAGCATGTCAGCAAAATAATTTTCTACTTCAACAGCTTTTTTATTGTTACCTAAATCCCGAACAATCTTTTCAGCTGTTTTACTTTTTAAATCAATTTTTTCCCTTTTTCTGTAAGAGCTTCCAATAAATTTTTTTCTAAATTCCGAAAGTTCTTCTAAATAACCAAACCACAAAGAAGGTAATTGATGCAAATCTGCATATTCGTACGATGTTACATAAGGCGGACTTGTAACTATCAATGATGCTTTCTCGCTTCCACAAGGCAAATTTCTTGCATCACTATTTTTGACAATTCTGAATTTGTTAATATTTTTTTTAACATTTTCCGTTAATAAT
>JALWSN010000576.1 GCA_027080245.1 Ignavibacteriales bacterium
AAAGAGCGCTGATTCCAAATCTTAGAATTCATCTATTCAAATTGAACAGCAAAAATTTTTCCGATTGTTTTGAACAACAAAATGACGTATCGAAAAAATTTTAAAGGATTGTTTGGGGAAATTTGAATGAAAGTCTCCTAAATAAAAGATAATCGCGTTTTTTAGTAATCAAAAAAATATTTTGGACAGCAGTGCTCCATTCCCATTCCAACCAAAATTACTTAAACCCGAATTTGAAAAAAGCTACATTAAATATTAAATTTGTAAATTGATTTAATCAAAATCTTTAGTAGGAGAAAAATGGCAAACAACGAAGGCACAATTGTTCAAGTAATCGGACCGGTAGTAGATATTGACTTCGAAGAAGGCTACCAACCCGAAATTTACAACGCAATTAAAATTCCGCGCACTAATCTCGATGGCGAAGAAGAAGAGCTGATTGTTGAAGTTCAGCAACACTTAGGGGAAAACAGAGTTCGAACCGTTGCAATGGACACAACCGACGGTCTGGTAAGGGGAATGAAGGCTTACGATACCGGCGGACCAATTTCTATTCCGGTAGGACCGGAAACATTGGGAAGATTAATCAATGTAATCGGTCAGGGGATAGACGAGTTGGGAGAAATTAAAACTAAAAAGAGATATCCCATTCACCGTCACGCTCCGGCCTTTAAAAATCTTTCCACAACCAAGGAGATGTTCGAAACAGGCATTAAGGTAATCGACTTACTTGAGCCGTATTCAAAAGGAGGTAAAACCGGCTTGTTCGGCGGCGCAGGGGTTGGAAAAACCGTAATCATCATGGAACTGATTCACAATATTGCAAAGAAGCACGGGGGTTACTCCGTTTTTGCCGGCGTTGGCGAGCGTACTCGCGAAGGCAACGACCTCTGGTTGGAGATGAAAGAATCCGGCGTGCTGGACAAAACCGCTCTTGTGTTCGGACAAATGAACGAGCCGCCGGGAGCAAGATTAAGAGTGGGATTAACGGGTTTAACAATCGCCGAATATTTCAGAGACGAGGAAAACCGCGACGTGCTTTTGTTCATCGACAATATATTCCGTTTCACACAAGCCGGCTCGGAAGTTAGCGCATTGCTGGGCAGAATGCCTTCCGCAGTGGGTTACCAGCCGAACCTAGCAACCGAAATGGGCGAGCTTCAGGAAAGAATTACTTCGACGGACAAAGGTTCGATTACTTCCGTTCAGGCTATTTACGTTCCCGCAGACGACTTAACCGACCCGGCGCCGGCTACAACGTTCTCCCACCTCGACGCCACTACGGTGCTTTCGCGTCAGATTGCCGAGCTTGGAATTTACCCCGCGGTCGATCCGCTGGATTCTACTTCGCGTATCCTCGAGCCGGGAATCCTCGGGCAGGAACATTACGACGTGGCTAAGAACGTCAAGGAAATCCTTCAAGCTTACAAGGATTTGCAGGACATTATTAACATTTTGGGAATGGACGAACTATCCGAGGAAGACAAAACAATTGTTCGAAGGGCAAGAAGAATTCAAAGATTCCTTAGTCAACCGTTCCACGTTGCCGAACAGTTCACGGGCTTCCCCGGCAAATATGTGAAAATCGAGGATACTATCCGAGGATTTAAGGAAATTCTGGAAGGCAAACACGACGATTTGCCCGAATCGGCTTTCCTTTACGTTGGAACTATTGAAGAAGCAGTTGAAAAAGCAAAGAAAATGAAATAAGATGAAAGAATTATTTTTAGAAATAATTACGCCTAACAAACAGGTCTTCAGCGGAAATGTTGAATCCGTAACTGTGCCAGGTACGTCCGGTAGCTTTCAAGTTCTGTTTAATCATGCGCCCATTTTAAGCACGTTCGAAATTGGCGCGTTGAAAATCAAAGAAAGCGGAAACCCGCCTAAACTTTACGCTACCAGCGGCGGCACTATCGAAGTGCTGAAAAACAGAATTTTAATTCTCGCCGAAAGTGTTGAAGCTCCAGAGGAAATTGACGTCGACAGGGCTAAAAAAGCGTTGGAGCGGGCTAAACAAAGATTAGCCGAAAGGAAAAAAGAAATCGACAGAATGCGCGCAGAGCTTGCGCTTAAACGGGCAATTAACAGATTGAAAATAAGCGGACATTTGAAATAACAAGAAAGGCTCTCGATTTAGAGAGCCTTTTTATTTTTTAAATTCCTGAAAATAAAATTTCCTTTTCCACCTTCGTTTACAAAATCGATTTCAAAATCGTTTAGGTAAAACAGCGTTCTGCCATCTACTAAAAATTGCAAATCCTTTACTTTGTAAACAGAGTCGAACTCTCCGACCTCCGAAACGAATTTAATGTTGAATTTTACTCCTTTGTCCATGTTTCCCCGGGAAACAATTTTAATAAAAACGTTGTCCGTTAGTTCGTGCTTTCTTCTTAACGCTTTCAGTTCGTCGATTGCTTGCGGGGTGATGGCAAAATAATTGTCGTCTTCTTTATTCATTCTCCGCGCTTTCTTCTACGGGCTCTTTTTCTTTAATAAAATCTCCCAAAAATAAAAAAGCATTTTTGTTAATTTTTTTCAATTCTCCCTTAGCCAGCATTGCCTCTATTAAACCGCGCGCGGCTTCGGTTACTTGGGTGTAATTAACTTTTATTTTTTTCTTTTCAAAATAAATTAAAATAGCGTATTCAACGTCGCGCAAAAACAAGTTGGATTTGTAATGTACGGGATATTTCTCTTTCATGAAATTAAAAAAAGTTTCCTTTTCCTTAAGTAACATTTCCGTTAAATTCATCTCACGCCTCGTTTAATAT
>JALWSN010000577.1 GCA_027080245.1 Ignavibacteriales bacterium
CTTTAACAATAGAAGAACGCAAGCCCTACTTCTACAAAAAAGCCTCGCCCAAATGGCAAATCAGCCCAAGGTTAGGCATTGCTTATCCCGTTTCGGCTACGGGCGTCGTAAGATTTTCCTACGGACATTTCTTACAAATTCCTTCCTTCATGTACTTATTTAATAACGCCACTTACAAAGTACCTCTTTCGGGCGACCCCGGAACGGTTTACGGCAACCCGGATTTAAAAGCCCAGCAAACAATAATGTACGAAATAGGATTCAAACAAGAATTCGAAAACACATTCGCAATCGACGTTACGGCTTATTACAGAGACATTAGAAATTGGATAACGGCGGGAACTGTAATTGAGACCAGAAACGGAGTGCCTTTTGCACGTTACGTGAACAAAGATTACGCAAACGTCAAGGGTTTAACTTTTAATTTTACGAAAAGATTCAAAGACCATTATTCAATTAATTTTAACTACACTTACCAAGTGGCTGAAGGCAGCAACTCTCGCCCCGAAGAAGAATTCGAAGCTCAACGCAGCGGGCGCGCCCCTTCTCTTTACTTAATCCCGCTCGATTGGGACCAGCGTCATCTTTTGAACCTCGACGTTTACATAGGAGGCGACACATGGGGCTTAAGTTTGTTAGCCCGCTACGGAACGGGGCTGCCTTACACGCCCGCAATCACTCAATACGTTTCCGAACGTGGAATCACTTCAGGATTTTTAAGAAACAGCCGGCGCCGCCCAAATCAATTTTCCGTAGATTTGAGAATGGACAAATCCTTTAAGATTGACGGCGTAAGATTAACGGCGTTCATGCGCGTGACAAATTTGTTCGATAACCACATTGTTACAAACGTTTTTGCCGATACAGGCGACCCCGATTTTACGACAGTCGGGCAAAACATTGGCAAGGATCCAAACAGACCTAACACAGTTCAAGAATACTTGATTAGCCCATGGCATTACGCCCCGCCGCGGCGCGTTGAAGTTGGGTTAGAAATCTCGTACTAAATAGAATTTTCAGGAGGAAATAAATGAAAAAGTTTTTAGTGTTAAATCTTTTTGCAGCCTTAATTTTCGGCAATTTCATTTTTGCTCAGCGTCAGCACATTCCGGGTAAGGAGCGTGGCGACGCAAGTAAAAGAGCAAAAGCGCAAATGGAAGGCAATAGAATCAGAACAACAATTTTTAATTTTTGCTTTTCTGGCAGAACGGGCGGTCAGTTCCCTATTTCCGTTCAAACCCCATACGAATGGCCCAAAAACACGGGACACGTTTACCTTGCTTTGCAAGCTCTTTTAATTGGCGGAGAAGTCGTGGACGATTCGGGCGAAACGCAGCATATTATCGACGTTCCTTCCTACCGAACCTCCCCGCAAGGCAAAAGTTGGAACATTGAACCCGTACCGGGCTATTACAACGAAAATCGCGCCACGCGTTCGTTGGCAAATAGCGTTGACCCGACCACATGGCCGAAGTTTTGGCCCGACAGAATGAACGATAAAGTCGACCCCGGCTGGAAAGGCTCGTGGGACGGCTATTTCGGCAAAAACATTTTTAACGCCGACCAGGAAATGTTCTATAGAGCTTCCGACGACGATTACGACCGCTACGCGAATTATTTCCCCGACACTACGGATTTGACGAGAAAAGGGCTGGGACTTTTAATAGACGTTCGAGCCCTTGCCTGGTCTCAAGTTTTAGTACAGGACGCTATTTACCTTTTACACACTATTAAAAACGACGGGACGAAAGACATCAAAAAAGTAGGCGTCACCGTTTGGTTCGCCGATTTCGTTGGCGGTAACGGAGATTCTCAAGACGACATTTCTGAATTCGATTTAATTGAAGACATTCTTTGGGCAAGAGATTCCGACAATCGCGCGCCCGATTTCGGAAACGACCCGGTTGGAATCGTCGGAGTTTCCTTCCTTGAAACTCCGGGCAACTCTACAGATAGAATTGACAACGACGGCGACGGTGAAGCTAACGGACCAATAGTTACTCAGGAAATGCTCGAAGGGGAAATTCCCGACAATTTAAAAGACGACAACCACAACGGACTAATTGACGAAAACAAAGGCGACATTGCTTTCGACACTCAACAAGGCGTTCAATACGCGGATTACATCGACAACAACGGCAACGCCGAAGACGGAGCGCCCAAAGTAACTCAGGCCATGATTGATTTGGCGGCGCAGGACAAATGGCATCGCTGGCCTTTAATGGACGCCAAGCAGGATAGCGTCGTTTGGCTGCTTGAAGTCGGTCCGGAAGATCTGGGACACGCCTTTAAGGACAACATCGACAACGATGGCGACGGAGAAGATGGCAGTCCGGTAGTTACACAAGCAATGATTGATTCCGCAGCAAAAGATGCGCCTTACTACCGTTACAAAGTGCCCGGCACTAACATCATGCTTTACGACTTAAAGCAAGAAGACCTTGGTCACAAATACGCCGACGGCATCGACAACGACGGAAACGGTGCAATTGACGAAAACATGGACGAAGGAATAGACGAAATGGTTGACGAATCCCGCAGCGACGGCATCGACAACGACGGAGATTGGAACCCCCTTACCGACGACGTGGGTTTGGACGGCGTGCCTAACACCGGCGACTACGGCGAAGGAGACGGAAAGCCCACCTCGGGCGCTGGCACGGGGCTGCCCGGCGAACCGAACATCGACGTAACGGACGTTTCGGAAACAGACCAAATTGGAATTACCAACGCGCAAAAAATTGCCGCGGGAGGATTAAACATAAACAGCGACGCCCAGATGTGGTTCGATTTCCTGATTCCAGGCAAATTCTTTGAACCTTTCCCGGTTATTACAGGCGATTACGATTTGTTCGTTTCTTCGAGCTTTTTCCCGCTTAAAGCCGGACAAACCGAACCTATTTCTCTCGCGGTTATTTTAGCCAACGGACCTCAGCAGGACCCCGGCGGGAAAGCCAGAAAAGCCGCTATTCTGCGCAAAAGAGTTCGCGTTCAGGAAACTTACAACAACGATTACCAATTCGCTAACGCGCCTTTAATTCCAACGCTTACGGCTATTCCCGGCGACAATAAAGTAACGCTTTACTGGGACAACGTCGCCGAAAGTTCTTTCGACAGGTACATTTCCAAAATTGGCGGCAACGGCCACGACTTTGAAGGCTACAAGCTTTACAGAGCATCCGACCCCGCGTTCCTCGATGCGGAAACAATTACCAACGGTTTCGGCAACCTTCAATTTAAAAAGCCAATTGCAATTTTTGATTTGAAAGACGGCATCACCGGCTTCGATTCCGTGGGAATAGACGGAGTTCACTACTACCTTGGAAACGACTCGGGATTAAAACATTCGTTTGTGGATTCTACAGTTAAAAACGGTTTTAAATATTACTACGCTCTTGTTGCTTACGATTTCGGCTACCCCGAAGGCGGTATCATTCCAGCCGAATCCCCGATGCGAATTTCCGTTCAGGAAGACGGAAGCGTTAAACTTGGCAAAAACGTTGTAGTCGTTACGCCCGAGGCGCCTTCCGCTGGTTACCTGCCGCCTACTCTCGGAGAAATTCAACATGTTGAAGGTTCTTCCACCGGGAAAATCGGTTACGAAATTGTGGACATCAACAAAATTAAAGACGGACATGTTTACTACATTACGTTCGAGGATACAACCAAGGCGGCTAAAAAATTAGGCGCGCAGGATACGTTGACAACCAAGAATTTTACCCTTGTCGATTCCACCGAAAACAGAGTGGTTATTGACCACAGCAAAAACATGGATTACAACTACGAACAGCCCATTACCGACGGGTTCAGATTAAGATTCAAAAATGAAGACAGAGTAGCGTTAAACACCACTACGTCAAAATGGAGCGACGCAAAAATTGCGCCGTTTGCGTTCGAAAAATTTACCTTCATTTCAATTTCCGGCGAACCCCGCCCTAACGATTACGACATTATTTTCGGGGACGTTGGAATCGATACTTCGACGACAATTCGCCTAAAAGGCGCCGGTTTCGATTACACATTTCCGCCAAAACCGGTTAATTTCAGAGTATACAACGAAAGCGCTAAAAAATTCATTAAGTTTGGATTTATTGAAGTAGACCCCCAAGGCGGAGGCGACGGAAAATTAACTGCAAAAAAAGCCTTCAAGGACAGGATTGTCTTCATCGAAAAAAACAAAAATGGAGAAGACGTGTTTACATGGTGGTTCTACCTGGCTCAGGATACAACGGGCGGTTACCGTTTTCCTCAAGCGGGGGACACCGCCTACGTCCGTTTGAAGAAACCCTTCCTTTCCACGGACGTTTACAGATTTGTAGCCCGGGCAGGCAGAATCGACAAAGATAAAGCAAAACAAAGTTTGGATAAAATTAAAGTAGTTCCTAATCCCTACTCTGCATCGGCATTGTGGGAACCTCAGAATCCTTACACTTCGGGTAGGGGTCCGCGTGAATTACACTTTACGCATTTGCCGGCTAAATGTACAATCAGAATATTTACCGTCGACGGCGAGTTGGTTCGGGAATTACATCACAACTCGCCTTACAATGATGGCGCGGAAATCTGGGACATGCTTTCGAAGGACAAGCTTTCAATTTCGTACGGAATTTACATTTACCAGGTGGAAGCTCCGGGAATAGGAACGAAAATAGGCAAATTTGCGGTAATTAAATAAAAGTTTAAAAATAAAAGGAGAACAATTGTGTTGAACAAAAAAAATCTAATTGTTGCCCTAACAATATTTTCCGCGGCGTTTTTTTCCCTGAATGCGCAGGAAGTAACGAAGACGGGAACTACAGCCGCTAAATTTTTGAGCATAGGAATTGGTCCGCGCGCCAACGCAATGGGCGCCGCGTTTACTTCCGTGGCAAACGACGCTTCGGCGATGTACTGGAACCCCGCCGGCATCGCTCAAATACAAAACTACCAGGCAATTTTCACTTACACTAAAATGTTTGCCGGCTTGAACTTAAATTACTTTGGCGTGGTAGTCCCAACGGGCAGTTTTGGAACAATAGGCGTTAGCGTAACGGCGTTAAATTACGGCAAAATGGAAGTTACTACGGAATTGCATCCGGAAGGCACCGGGCAAATGTTTTCCGCGGGCAGTTACGCGTTCGGTTTAAGTTATGCGCGCTACATTACGGACATGTTCATTGTGGGCGGAAGTTTTAAATACATCAGGGAAGATATTTCAAATTCCTCGGCGCAGGGAATCGCTTTCGACATTGGCACTATTTTCACCACCCCGTTCTACGGAATTAAATTTGCCAGCAGCATTACTAATTACGGAACAAAAATGAGAATGACCGGGGAAGATTTGTTAGTGCAGCACGACACGGACCCGCAGCGATTTGGCAACAATTCCTCGTTGGACGCTTACCTTTCCACCGATGCATTTGAGTTGCCGCTTAAATTGCAAATAGGAATTTCGCGAGAATTTACGTTCTTGAACAATCAGCGGCTAATTTTAGCCTTCGACGCCAACTACCCCAACGACAACACACAGTGGATTAACTTAGGCGGCGAGCTTTCTTTGTTCGACAATACCGTTTACCTGCGCGGCGGCTACAAATCCTTATTTCAAAAAGATAGCCAGGAAGGACTGACTTTAGGTTTTGGAATCAGGTATTCTCAATCGGGCTCGTATTCAATAGCCTTGGATTACGCGTTTCAGAAGTTTAAGTATTTGGAAAACACACACAGTTTTGCGGTAATGTTTTCTTTCTAATTATTAAAAAAAATATTATATTTTAAACAGTTTTTCATATTTTAAAAACATATTTAATCACTAAAATAAGGGGAGTAATATGCGAAAATTATTCACATTATCTCTAATATTGATGTTGGGCTTTGCCTTTTCTACCAAAGCTCAAAAAATCAATCTTACGCTCCAAGTGAACATGAAAGTCCAAATAGCGAAGGGGAATTTTAATCCTTCGACGGACGTCGTTCGCTGCGCGGGAGCGTTTCAAGGTTGGGATCCCGGAAGCGCTCCGGATATGACAGACAGCGACGGGGACAGCGTTTACACTGTTACCTATTCGGTTGATCCGAACCAAACCTACCAATACAAATTCCTCATTGGAACCGCTTGGGGACACGACGAAAGCCACAACCGTTCGGTAACGGTTGGCGCAAGCGACACTACTTTGGCTCCGGTCTTTTTCAACGACGATTCAACAATGCCAACCGGACAAGTTGCAAGCGTAACTTTTGAAGTGGACATGAGCATTAAATCCGCCAAGGGCGCATTTAATGCCGCCACCGATACGGTTTACCTCCGAGGTAGTTTTAACGGCTGGGGCGAAACTTTAATGGACGACAGCGACGGCGACCTTGTTTATTCCGTAACTGTTGACAGTTTGCCCGTAGGCGAAAAAGAATCATTTAAATTCTTCTACACGCCAAATGTTTGGGAAGATAATCCCAACAGAGAGTACGTTGTGCCGGCCGGAGGCGGAACATTCCACGATTTCTTTAATCGTGACAGCACTCAACCTCAAGGCTTTGCGAGCGTTACCTTTGAAGTGGACATGAGCGTAAAAGCAAAAGAAAAAACTTTTGACCCTACAAAACAAAACGTTTATTTAAGCGGCAACTTTAACGGTTGGGAAAAAACCAAAACTCAAATGGACGACAGCGACGGCGACTCGGTTTACGTTGTGACTGTCGACAGTCTGTCTGTTGGAGATAAAATATTATTCAAATTCCTCTACAATCCACCGCTTGTTTGGGAGAGCGATCCCAATAGAGAGTACAAGGTTCCAAAAGGAGGCGGAACTTTCCACGATTATTTCGATCGCGACAGCGTGGTTAATATTACCAGCGATGGAAACGTGCTCTTTACCGTAGATATGAGCGTAATGGACGAAGTTGGAATTTACGACAACACAAAAGATTCCTTGCAGGTAAGAGGCGGATTCAACGGCTGGAGCGACGGCGACAGGCCTCGTTCGGTAATGAGCCAAAATCCGTTGGCACCGAATACCTGGACGTTGAACGTTCCGTTTACCAATCAACCGGTTAACGAAGATTTACTTTACAAATTCTACGTTAAAAAAGCCGACAGCACGGACATCTGGACCGACGGTTGGGAAAGGCCCACAAGCACAGGCGGCGGCAACAGAGCCGTTCCGTTCAAAGGCGCTACCGACCAGGATGCCGGGAAAGTTTATTACGATGATATTATGCCCGGACAGGTAATTGAATCGGGTAAAAACATTAGCATTACTTTTCAAATCGACATGTCGATTGCAATGAATAAAGATTCGGTAGCCGTTCCATTCAATCCTTCGACCGACACTCTTTACTGGATTGGAGAACAACCCTCGTTCGTTCGCACACAGGGTTGGGAAGACACCGACGACATGAAGGTGCTAATGATGACAGACCCGGACGGCGACGGCGTTTACACGGGAACTCTTACCGTTAAGACCCCTTCGTTCAATTCTTTTGTTTACAGATACGGCTACGTTAGCAAATCGGATGGTTCGTTCGTTCACGAGCCGGCAGGCTTTGGAAACTTCGCTTACAGGGTAAGGTACATTAAAATGAACGGCGACAGACAATTTGTTCAGCCTTACACCGCGCCGGTTGACCATTGGACAAACCGCGAAAACAAGAAAGACCAGTGGGAGCCCAATCCGTTACTAACGGCGGTTAAAGAATCAGGCAATGGCGCGCCGGCTAAGTTCGAATTGCAACAGAACTACCCCAATCCGTTCAACCCCTCTACTGTTATTCGTTTCAGCGTGCCTACTAAAACTTTGGTAAAATTGGATGTGTTCAACATTCTTGGTCAAAAGGTTACTACTTTAGTAAACAAAGTATTGAACGCCGGAAGTTACGAAGTGAAATTTGTAGGAGTAAGTTTGAGCTCAGGTATTTACCTCTACAAAATAACAGCCGGCAATTACACGGCTACAAAGAAAATGATGCTGTTGAAGTAGAAATACTTTTTAAGCATTTTAATAAGCGTCGGGGGAAATTCCTTCGGCGCTTTTTTATTTGGTTATTTTTCCACGCAGAAAGTGCAGAGGGAAATTGGAAATAGGGCTTTGTTTTGAAACGGCAAGAGTTGGAAAAACAAAAACTGAACAAATTAAACGACTAAGGGACTAAGAGACGTAGAGGCTAAGAGAGAAAGAAAATTACGGTTCTAAATATTTTTTACTTTTGAATTAAGAATGAATTAGAGGAAAAGACATTTACAGCAACTTGTTACTTAAGACTTATTCCTTAAGATTTTTCAAACAACTCCTCCCCCGACATTCTCTTATGGATGATTGGATAATTGGACAAATGGATGATTGGGGCAGTATAGTATCCTCAATCAAGTTTTCGTTTTTTTTGTCAAAATAATTTACTGATGTATTCTTACATTTAATAAAAGAATGGACGAATGATTAAAGAATTTTAACCACTTTGTCAATCTCAATATTTGGCTAACTGCTTTGCCGCGCTAGGATGAAGAGAGATATCTACCCCGCCAGGGAAGTGTCAATATGACAAAGTGTTTCCTGTCATTTCGAGGGAGTCACGCATTCTGCGGGACGACTGAGAAATCTCTTTTTTCAAGAATGCAAAAGATAAAAGAGATATCTCTCCCGACAAGTCGGGATCGATATGACAATAAAGAGTGTCATTTCGACCCATGATTAATTGGGAGGGAATCTCATCAAAATTTGTTGAATTTTTGGTGAAAGAGATTCCTCACTCTCGACTCCGTCGAGGTTCGGAATGATAGCAAAGACAAATTGTCATTTCGTAAGAGCGTAGCGCCTTGTCATTTCGACTCCGCCAGCGGCGGAGGAGAAATCTCTTGGAGAATGTATTAGAGATATCTCCCCCCGATGAATCGGGGGGTCGATATGACAAAGGGTAGCATGTCATTTAAACGGAATAAGTGAAAGTAGCGCTGCCTAAGGTGAGATGTGTTATAATAATAGTATCCTCAATCAAATTGGGGCTTTACCGTTAAAATACCTTCAGACTTTTGTAATATTTGAGATTTGGGATTGGGTTGACGGCTTTGCCGCCCTAAGGATGCATTACCAAATGAAAGGGGCGTTAAAGGGAGTATTCCTAAAAAACTATCCTTTGCTTCAGAGGGAAGAATTTAGAATTTCGTTGTAGTAATCCAAATATTGAGGAACAATCCTGGATTTGTCGAAAAATTTAACAGCGCGTTTACGGGCATTACGCGCGAACAATTTGTGCTTTTTTTCGTTAGTCAGCAAATCGATTGCGTACTTTGCCATTCTGTTAATGTCGCCAATTTCGGCGATGTAGCCCGTTTCGTTGTGAACAATTAATTCGGGCAAGCCGCCAACGCTGCTGCTTATAACGGGCGCTTCGCAAGCCATCGCTTCCAGAGCGGAGAGCCCAAAACTTTCCGATTGGGACGGCATCAGGAAAACATCCGCGGCGCTCAAAATTTGAGGAAGCCCGTCTTGTTTCCCTAAAAAAATCACTTCTTTTTGCAATCCTAATTGTCTCGCCAGTCGCTCGCATTCCGAGCGGTCGGGTCCGTCGCCCGCCAAAAGTAATTTAGCGGGTATTTCTTTTCGCACAAGTTCAAGAATTCTAATGGCATCCGTTACCCTTTTAATTGGCCTGAAGTTAGAAATATGAACTAAAATTTTCTCGCTATTGGAAGCGATTTTTTCGCGGTAAACGCAGTCTACTTTTCTTTTGAACTTTTCGGTGTCCACGAAATTATTTATTACTCGAATTTCTTTTTCGATTCCGTAATTAGTTAAAGTTTTTTCCCTCAAGAATCTGGAAACGGCGGTAACGCCGTTACTCTGCTCGATACTGAATTTAACAAGTGGAAGGAAGGAAGGTTCTAACCCGGCAAGCGTAATATCGGTGCCGTGCAAAGTTGTAATGAATTTAAGCTCTTTGTTTTCTCTTTCTAAAATCCGGGAAGCGAGGTAAGCGCTTGTGGCGTGCGGGATGGCGTAGTGAACGTGGATTAAATCCAGCCCCTCGTACTTTGCTACGTCTACCATTTTGCTTGTTAACGCCAAGCCGTAAAGTTGATGTTCGAACAAAGGGTAATTGCTTATTTCAACTTCGTGAAAAAAAATATTTTGGACAAAACGGGAAAGTCTTTGTGGAATTGCGTAACTAATGAAATGCACCTCGTGCCCAAGTTTAGCCAATTCAATTCCCAGCTCGGTGGCAATAACGCCGCTGCCGCCGTAAGTCGGGTAACAAGTTATTCCAATTTTCAAAATTCTTCTCTAATTCGACAATTAAAATTTCAAGTTAAGTTAATTCGTTTTGCTGAAAAACCGCCGGGGGCAATTTGCCTTTACAAAGAATATTTTCGAGTTCAGCTCTACCGAATTTTTGTCCGGAGTTCATCAAATCCAGCATAGCGTGAAAATAACCCCTTGTAACGTAAAAATTTCCCAAATCAAAATAATTGTTAAGCAAGGACATTATTTGAGTGGCGTGATTGTTAATGAAATTGCCGCTAATATTGTCCCGCCAATCGATGTTAGCCCAAAAAATTTTTTTTGAAACGTAAAGCGCGTAATGAACTTCTGTTAAAGGGAATCCTTCTCTTAACCTCTCTCCGCCAACTTGCTCGAAATAATCGGCTATTTCCTCAATCGATGCGCCCCGCGCCAACCAGAGCTTAAGATTCAGAAAAACTTTTTTTGCGCGATTGATTACCTCGTCGTCGTCAAAGTTTTTGTAAGTTGAAAGGAACTCCGACCTTTTAACTTCGTTTAGCCATTGCATTGTCATCGTTTCAATATTTTGTTCAATTGAAAAAATTAACTTTCTACTTACCATTTCTGCCTCCTGCTTTATTTCTAAAATACATTAAAATAAATTTTTTAACAAATAATAAATTAAAGATGTAACATAGTTGAC
>JALWSN010000578.1 GCA_027080245.1 Ignavibacteriales bacterium
CGATGCTCTCTCAAAAAAAAGAAACGAATACGGAACAGTAGTTAAAATGGACGGAAACAATTTTACTACCAACACGGGATTAAAACTGACGCTGAACTGGAATAAGCTTGAAATAATTAGGGAGGGGCGACCTCACACATTTAGAAACGCGCTTCTTCAAATTCACAGATTTGAGTGGACTGGCGACCCCAAGATTGACAGGGCATTACTGTTTGCAGGAGGACTTTTAGCCTTAATTTACGGGGTATTAACGTTCTGGATTTTGTTCAAAAAGAAAAAAATCAAAAATGAATGAACTGGAAAAACTTTCCCGCGAGAAGTTAATTAAGTTGGTAAAAGTCTACGCAAAGAATTGGCTTGCGCACGACGGCTCGTGGTTTTTATCTGCCGAAAAAGTTTTCGGAATGGAAACGGCAATCAAACTCGATGAAATGTCCTGGGAAATGTTTGCCGAAATAGAAGCCAAAAGAATTAAGAAAGAATTTGGCTTGCCGGAACAAGGCGGCTTGAAGGCTCTTGCCAAAGCTTTTTCCTACCGACTTTATGCGGCGATTAACGAACAAGCCATTGAATGGGTGGACGAAAATCGTTTGATATTTAAAATGATTGACTGCCGCGTTCAATCAGCCCGAAATAGAAAGGGCTTACCGCTCTTTCCTTGTAAATCCGTTGGTATTATTGAGTTTTCCACATTTGCAAAAACTATTGATTCCAGAATTCAAACAAAAGTAATCGCTTGCCCTCCGGAGAAAGGAGACGGATTTTATTGCGGGTGGGAATTTACAATTAAATAAACACTTACAAAAGGATGCCCGAGGAATGAAGAATTTTATTTTGTTCTCGTTTGCGATTTTAGTTGCGGCGTTTTTAGATTCCTGTAGCTGCGGCTGCGGCGCAACACAAAAAGATTCAATTCCTGTTTACCATCAAATAGCCGCAGTAAAATATGGGGTGAACTATTCGGTAATATTTAATCCCGATTCCAGTTACGTTCTTTGCACAAACAACGGAGGCGCTCCCGGCAAAGTTCCGCCAAAAGCTCTCAGATTTTTTGTATTCAACTTAATAACCAACAAAATTGTTCTGGAAGATACTTACGCTTCCGCTTCGGTTAAGTGGATTAAAAAGTACAAGCTAATGGTCAGGGTTTACCCCGAAGCGTTCAGTTTGAAAAAAAACCAAAATTTGGTTAAAGTAATTTACGACGTTAAAAAGGGCACAAAAATTAAAATTAAAAATGAGGTAAAAAATGAACAACTTTAAAAAGGTGTCTTTACTCATATTGGCGGCAACATTCTTTTCTTTCATATTTTTTAATGAATCTTCGTTCAAAAATGATTTAACTTTCGCCAAAACAAATTATTCTTTCAAAAAAATTGAAAAGAAGAAGGGCGGGATTGCCAAAGCCAAAAACGACAACCCGGAACAATTCATTAAATATGAGCGCGACATTAGAACGCTGCCGGGCAAGGACAAACCCGATTACCCTCAAAATTACAGAATTAAAGAATTCCTTAAAGCCCACAAAGCCAAAAGTTTCAAAGACCTGAAGCTTTTCAAAACAGCGGGCTCAATTAGTTGGGATGAAAGAGGACCCGCAAATGTTCAAGGCAGGATCCGTTCCGTAGTTGTTGACCCGCGGGATACTGCGGGAAACACATGGTTTGTCGGAAGCGTTGGAGGCGGCGTTTGGAAAACTACCGACGGCGGAAATACTTGGCAGGACTTAACTTCCGGACTGCCGAACCTATCAACGTCAACAATAGCAATGTGCAATTCTAACCCCGACGTTTTGTACGTTGGAACGGGCGAAGGTTATTACAACATCGATGCCATAGGCGGTTCCGGAATATGGAAATCAACAGACGGCGGGAACACGTGGAATCAACTTTCATCCACAACTAACGCGGCACAGTTCAGAGACGTAATGCGAATTGTAGTTAACCCGAACAACGCTAACGAAGTTGTTGTAGCTACATCGCACAACATTACAACATCGTCGTCCGGCTATTCAAAAATCCTGCGCTCAACAGACGGCGGAAATAGCTGGACCGAAACTTTAACCAACAAAAACGACATTCAACAAGTGGTAGCCAATCCAAGTAATTTTAAAAATCTTTACGCTGCAGTTTATGGCAAAGGCGTTTACAAATCTACCGACGCCGGAAGTACGTGGGCTTTTTCTTCCGTGGGATTGGACTTTATTAATTTAGGCAGATTGGAATTAAGCGTCTCCCCCGTTAATTCACAAAATTTGTTTTTAGTCGCCGACCAAAACGGCTCCGCAATGTTTTATTTTTCAAGCGACGCCGGCGCTTCTTGGAATAAAATAAAACCTGACAAAAATTGGCTTGGCGGTCAGGGCTGGTACGACAACGTTGTTACCGCTGATTTGTTCGACCAATATTCATGTTACGTTGGTGGAATTGACATTATGAAAATAACCGTTTCGGGAACTTCCATTACCACCACACCAATAACTGATGTTTACCACCAATATCATCAGCCAAGTAAAGGCGTACATCCGGACCAGCATGTCATCACCTTGTTTACTTTAAATCAAGGTCAAAAAACTTTTAGAATGATTGTCGGTAACGACGGCGGAGTTTTTTATTCTGACGACGCGGGATCTCATTTTTCTAAAACTGGCAAAGGGCTTAACGTTACTCAATTTTATTCGGTGGACAAGCGAAACGGGAGCCCCCAATACATCGGAGGAACGCAGGATAACGGCACTCGTCTTTCGCCTAAGGGAATTATTCCCGACGCAACAACCTCTTGGCCAATGGCTGTTGGCGGAGACGGGTTTGCCTCCGTTTGGAATTATTCCAACCCTTCGCTTTTGCTTGCCTCTCTTTATAATGACCAAATTGTGAAATCGACGGACGGAGGATACAACTTTAACTACAGCGCGCCGCCCCTTCCGGAAAACGATGACGCCCCGTTTATTACGCACCTTGCAAAGTCCAATCAAGATCCAGATCTCATTTTTACTTTCAGCAAGGCGGGAATTTGGCGGTCGGATAATTTCGCGGATTCTTGGAATTTAATTACTCTTCAATCCGGGTCGTTCGACGGCGGCAGAAGTTTTACTCAGGTGGAAATCTCCCTCGTCGACCCGCAAGTGGTTTGGGCGGCGACAAAGATTGGCCCACAGGATAGCGTTTTGGTTTCCACGGACGGCGGATTTACGTTTTACAAAACCAATCCGTTTAACATTTCACAAGCCCTGCGTGTAAGCGGTTTTGCCACCGATCCTATCGACAGGAACACCGCCTACGTTCTTTGCTCGGCGGCTAATAATCCTAAGATTTTTAGGACTACGGATTTGGGCAAAAGTTGGCAGGAACTATCCGGTTTTGGCTCGGCACAAAGTAGTTCAAACGGATTTCCAGACGTGGCGGTTTATTCGCTGCTTGTAATGCCGTTTAATACTAATATTATTTGGGCCGGGACGGAAATAGGCATATTTGAATCTACGGACAACGGTGCAAGTTGGCACCCATTGCAAAGCAACTTGCCAGCAACGTCAATTTGGCAGATGAGAATTGTTAACGACCAAATTATTGTCGCCACACACGGCCGCGGCGCTTGGACTACAACGCCAAGCGAGCTTTCGGGCTACGAACCGCCTAAGGTTACTTTAGGACCGGAAATAAAATCAATTACCGCGACCAAACGAACTGTTAGGGTAAATCTTCGATTAAGAGCCGTTTACGACTCAACCCAAATAATGTTCGATAACACCGTCATGGCGCTTGTTAAAAATACCGCTCCCGTCGATACTTTCATTACAATAAACTATTCCCCAACTCAGCCAGCTGTTACCAGAAAAATTCAGGCGGTCTCATTTAAAGATTCCAACAAATTCAAAAGTGGTTTCGTGGTTCATGAATTTTACAATTTTAACTCTGTAGTAACCGCGTATGCCACGAATTTTAATAACTCGGGAAACGACTTCGAATTAAACGGTTTTTCAATAAATAAGGAAGCCGGTTTTTCGGACGAAACTCTTCACTCTCTTCACCCCTACAATAACAGCTCCGAAATAACCGCAACGTTATTAAAACCAATAGTCGTGGCGCAAAGCAACGCTTACTTAAACTACAGCGATATTGCGCTTGTTGAGCCTGGCGAAGCAAACACAAAATTCGGCGACCCCTTTTTCTACGATTTTGTAGTTGTGGAAGGCACTAAAGACGGCGCGAACTGGCAACCCCTTGCAGACGGGTACGACGCAAGGTTCGATAGCGTTTGGCTTAATTATTATTACAATAATCAGCAGCCTGATTCAACACTGTTTAGAACGCACAATTTGAATTTGTTAAATTCGTTTAACGCCGGGGACACAATTATTATCCGCTTTAGAATGTTCTCCGATATTTACACAAACGGTTACGGCTGGGTAATAGACAATCTTGAAATTCAAAAGAAATTAACTGCGGTTAAAAATAATTTCCCCGCACCACAAAAATTCGCGCTTTACCAGAATTATCCGAACCCGTTTAACCCAACAACAATTATTAAGTATTCGTTGCCTTCAGAAAGTAATGTTAACCTTATTATTTACAATTCGCTTGGACAGAAGGTAACCGAGTTACTTAACCGAAAACAAAAAGCCGGAGTTTACAACTACAGATTTAATGCAAGCAATTTAGCAAGCGGAATCTATTTTTACAGAATTACCGCTGGCAAGTTTACATCGGTGAAAAAAATGATTTTGTTGAAGTAATTTCAGACAAACATTGCCCCCTTTTCTACTTTGGCAAGGAAAGGGGGCTTGTTTTTTTGACTTAAGGAAATGTTTTAATAATTTAGCATTGGACAATTACTCCAATTGAAAAATTTTTATTCTTAGTTTGGGGAAGGGAAATGAAAAGCTTATTATTATTGCTTCTTACGGCTACGGCATCTGTGTTAGCCCAAAATATCAGGCCAATCCGGGACAGCGTTGGATTTTGCTGGCGTGCTAATGAAATGGACAAAGTTATTTCTTTTTTGAGCAAGGACGCCGCAAACAAATACCACTTTAACTCCGAAGGACTCGTTGCGGCAATATCCCCTCACGACGATTTCCTTTACGCGGGAAGGGTTTATTACCCGCTTTATCCACTAATTAAAGCAAAAGAAATTGTGATTTTCGGAGTAACGCACGGAACGGTTCGCAAAGCAATGAACGACCCTCAGAATATTTTGATTTTTGATTCCTACAAAAAATGGCGCGGACCTTACGGGCTAGTAAATATTTCACCCCTGAGGGAAAAATTAACTAACTCGTTGCCGAAAGATTTTTTCATGGTAAGCAATAAGGCTCAGAGGATTGAGCATTCCATTGAAGCGCTTATTCCTTTCCTTCAGCATTACAATCGCAACTTAACCATTACGCCAATAATGGTAACGCAAATGCCCTTTGAAAGAATGGAGAATATCAGCGCCAAAGTCGCAGAAATAATTAAATCTTACATTAAGGAAAAGAACTTAAAGCTCGGCAAAGACATTTTCTTTCTGATTTCAAACGATGCAAATCATTACGGAAAGGATTTCAACAATTCGCCTTACGGGCTCGACAGCGCCGCGCACCGAATAGCCACAAGCAACGATAGAAGAATTTTAAACAGCTACATCAACGCAAAAATAACCGGGAGAGATTTAAAAGAATTAACGGGAGAGATTTGGCACAATAATAGCAAGCCAATCCCGCTTTGGTGCGGCAGATACCCAATAATATTCGGGCTTCTGACAGTTCGTAAAATTGTAAAAACTATTGCAGGCAAAGAAATCGAAGGTAAACTATTTAAATATTCCGACACACTTACCCAAGGTAAGTTGCCTATTAAAGGAACACATCTCGGGCTTACGGCACCTGTTTCAACAAAACATTGGGTTGGGTTCTTCTCGGCGGGATTTTATTTAAAATACACCATTAAGGCAAGGACAAAATGAGTTATTCTGTTTTTGAATCGGAAATTGAAGTGCGCCCGGACGACATCGATATGAACAACCACGTTCATTACTCAAAGTACTTGGATTACTTACTTGCCGCGCGGTATCATCAGATGAAAAACAATTACAAAATGTCGATGGAGGAATTTATTGAAAGAGGATTTTCCTGGGTGGCTTCTCGAGCAGAGATTGATTTTAAGCGCGCAATTAAATTGAACGACAAGGTGTTTGTCAGAACGCAAATTGAATCGGTAAACGGAGCGCAGGTGACGGTTAAGTTTTGGATAGTTAAGGGCGAAAACAAAAAAGTAGCCGAGGAAGGACGTGTAGTTTACACAATGATTTCAATAACATCCGGACGCCCGACCCGTATCCCCCCTGATATTATTGAAAAATATTCCGTTTGAACTCTAAATTATTTTTTAACGACGTAAGCAAAAACCCACTCTTCGGCAAACGAAGGAATAAATACACGCCGGTATTTGACGTTGCCGAAAAGCTCATTTAACATTCCGTCCACAAGCTCAATGGTTTCGGTGTCGTAAACGGAACCCACCTGCATTGTAAACAAACCGCCTTTGCGAACTTTGCGTTTTATTTTTTTAAACAATCTAAAAAGGTAAGTTTTTCTGTCGAGACTTGTAAAAGATTCGGGATGCATTGTCAAATCGCTAATTATGGCGTCGGCTTGTTTCATTTTTACAAGGTAATTGTTTACGTCGTCGTTTACAATTTTTGCGCGGGGGTCGTCGAAAGCCTTGCCGCAAACTTTTTTCAAATACTTTTTCGAAATCCGAATTACTTCTTCGTCAATATCGATTAAAGTAACCTCGCGAACGCCTAACTTTAACAGGCTATTCAGAATGCCGCCGTCTCCTCCGCCTAATATAGCTACGTTTTGGAATTGTTCGATATTTTCTTTTAACGGATCAATAAGAGCGTTGTTGTAAACATTGGCATCCTTTTCGGCTATTTGCAAATCCCTGTCCAAGAAAAGCATTCGTCCGAAAGATTCATTTTCAATTACGTCAATCCACTGATATTTGGATTTACCCTCGTAAAGTTTTTTCTTAATGTGATACTTTATTTCAAAGTCTGTTCCCGATTCGGAGATAATCCAATTTTTATCAATAATGTCAATGGTGTTCCCCCTCTGAACTTCGGCAACTCTAACTATTTCGGGTCTTAATTTCTTTTTCATGTAATCAATAAATTTAAGCTGCTTCTTTGGATCCGAACACGTAAACACGTCCATCGAAACGCTGCCGGCTTCGGGATATGTGTGCAAAGCAATGTGAGATTCGCTTATTATTGCAAGAAGCGTAACGCCCACCGGCGTAAACTTGTGCGATATTATTTTCCGGTAATTTAACCCGGAATATTTCAAACCTTCAAATACATAGTCTTCCAACTTATCGGGAGAATTCAAATCTTCCGAGCTACAATTTACGAATTCTACAATGTGTTGCATTCCAAGTGGATTCATTTTCTTCCTCAAAAATAATTCAAAATTACAAATATCTTAATATTTTGGGTTTTTTAAAATTGTTTTTTTATTAAGCTAAAATAATGTGGGTCAGAAACACTTCTGTCCAAAATATTTTTTGATTACGAAAAAACACGATAATCTTTTATTTAGGAGATTTTTCTTCAAATTTCCCAAAATAATCCCTTAAAATTTTTTCGATGCGTCATTTTGCTGTTCAAAACAATCAGAAAAATTTTTGCTGTTTAATTTGAATATATCAAATCTAAGCTTTGAAATCAGCACTCTTTAAATCAATGCAATTTTTGTCAGGGTTCTTTTCCACCCCATCCCATTAACATTGGCAAAGGCATTGGATTATGTAAGCTCTTCCCCTCGGCGAGGGAACGGGTTTGGGATTGGGTGGGTTAAATATTTGGGAATTCACTACTGTCCAAAATGTATTTAAATTCAATTTATTTTGGACAGATGAGCTCAGAAATATCTATTAACATTTCCCATTAACAAAAATTCTCTTTAATTGAAAAAGTTTAATCATTCATTTAAGTTGCCTCTACAAAATAAAATTTTTACGCACACTCCTCGCGGCTTTTTATGTGAAAGAGAACTCATTAAAATAAATTTCACAAACAAAATTTAAGAGGCGCTAAAATGACAGCAGATGCAAAAAAATTTACCGAAGCAAGAGACTTTCTCTTAAACGTAAAAAATTACGAGGAGGCTCTATCTGGATTCAAATGGCCGCACTTAACAAAATTCAACTGGGTGTTGGATTACTTCAACGAAATGGCGAAAAGCAATGATCAAAAAGCCGTTATTTATGCCGACACCAAAGGCAACGAGCGCGAAATAACCTTCAACGAACTCTATCGACGTTCAAACAAAGTGGCAAATTTTTTAACTGACGCCGGGATGCAAAAAGGCGACAGAGTTTTAATAATGATGGAAACCTCCATTGAACTTTTTGAAATTATCCTGGCCGTATTCAAAAACGGCGGCGTGATTATTCCCGCGGCTTCTTTGCTTACGCCGAAAGATATTTCCGACCGGATTGAAAGAGGCGATATTAAAATTGTATTTGCGCACAAACCTTACGTGGAAAAGTTTAATCGCGCAGGAGTAATGATTAAAGGGCTTACCGCATTAATAGCCGTAGACGACATCTTTGCAGACGACCAATCGTTAAACAAAAAATATGACGGCTGGTTGGATTACAAAGACGCCGACGAATACTCCGAAGAATACACGCCCGCATTCATTACATTTACCAGCGACCCGATGTTCATGTTTTTTACCTCCGGCACTACAGCCAAACCCAAGTTAGTCATTCACAACCACAATTACCCAGTTGGACATTTAACCACAATGTATTGGGTTGGAGTAAAACCGGGCGACGTTCATTACAACATAAGTTCGCCGGGGTGGGCTAAATACGCATGGAGCAGTTTCTTTGCTCCGTGGAATGCAGGCGCAACGGTATTCACAATCAGGTACGCACAATTCGAACCCAGGCCTGTTCTCGAGGCAATTGAAAAATTCAAAATTAATACCCTATGCGCGCCGCTAAGCGTGTGGAAATTGTTCGTTCAGGAAGAGCTTGAAAATTACAAATTCGAATTAAGGGAAATTGTTAGCGCAGGTGAACCTCTCAATCCTGAAATAATTCGACTGGTCAAAGAAAAGCTTGGAATTACAATGCGCGAAGGTTACGGACAAACCGAATCTACTTTGATGATTGGATATTTTAACGGAATGGAAATTAAAGAAGGCTCGCTTGGAAAAGTCGCTCCCGGCTACAAGCTAAATTTGTTAAACGACACCCTCGACGTAGTGGAAGCCAAGCAGGACGGACAAATTGCCGTGGACATTTACCCAGTTAAACCTCTGGGATTATTAGAAGGATATGACGACCCCGTAAAAAACAAAGAGATATTTAAAGGCGGTTGGTATTTAACGGGAGACACGGCATTCCAGGACGAAGAGGGCTATTTCCATTTCGTCGGCAGAAACGACGACGTTTTCAAAAGCCTCGATTACAGAATTAGCCCCTTCGAGGTTGAAAGCGAGTTAATGGTTCATCACGCGATAGTAGAAGCCGCCGTTATTCCAACGGAAGACGAACGTGGTAGAATTGTTCCCAAAGCGTTTATTGTTTTGAAATCTGATTTTCAGCCAAGCCGCGAAATGGCTTTGCAAATATTTACTTTTATTCGAAATCAAATTGCTCCGTACAAACGTCCGCGCTACATTGAATTCATGGACGCATTTCCCAAAACAATAAGCGCAAAAGTAATGCGAAAAGATTTGCGCGCTTACAACGAAGAACTTAGGAAAGAAAACAAACTGGGGAAATACGAATTCAAAGAATCGGATTTTGCTAAAGAGCTAAACATCAGAAAAAGGACTTAGGCGTTACGCGGCAAGCGAAGAGAAACTTACAGGTTGCAAAGACTACAGCCCCCTAATTTGTTAGGGGGCTTTTTTTAATAATATCGGTAGTTTCACAATTCGCGTTAAGGTTGGATCAATAAAATCAGGCATCAGCCAGCTTTGTTAGTTGACGAATTTTTTTTAACAAGCAACCACTTGGGTTTTGGCTTGGGCTTGGGAATTCTTCCGTAGAAAAAATCATCCAGTTTAATTGCGCCAAATCTAAACAACGAATTATGACGAACCCCCGCCCGCACAAGGTTGTGCAATAAATTGTTCGGATGCGAGTAAGGGCAAACCTGAACGCACTTCGAGCAATCAGTTCCAATTGCATTCCAAAAAGTGTAACAGGCTTCCTGATTTATTTGCCAACGTTTAACGCCATTAATTTCCACTCGATCTCCCGTTGGAATTGCTTTGCTCGGGCAAGCGTCAGCACATTTTTTACACTTAATGCAAAAATCAATCATCGATTGTTCCCTAAGTGGTTCGCCCGCAATCAATGGTAAATCCGTTGTTACTACAGCAATCCTTACTCTTGGTCCGTATTTGGGCGTCATTAGAATACCCATTCTACTCAGCTCGCCTAATCCCGCGTCCCTCGCCACCAAGGGACAAATCACCTGGTAGTTGCCATCGATGTGAGCGCGTGCGGTGTAGCCTAAATTTCTAATCATCTTCGCCACTTGAATTGCAATCACGCCCGAGACTACGTACTGTTGGGAGGATTCCATTACCACTGGAGAAGTAGGCGCGGTTGAAATAATTTCGTGCGACATTTCCACAACAATTGCTATTGCGTACTTGTGGTTGTTAATTATTTTCTTCCCAAACCTTTCGGCTCTTCCTCCAACGGTGTAAAAATGATAATCCTTAAGCCCTGTTATCCCGCATTCCGCCGCGCCAAGTTTTTTTGCCCAACTTTTAATGAAGCGCGTCATTTCAAAAGAATCGAACTCAAATGATTCGTCGGAAATCTCGCCGTTAACTTCCGGGCGGAGAGCTTC
>JALWSN010000579.1 GCA_027080245.1 Ignavibacteriales bacterium
CGGAATCTACTAATCCGCTTGCATGTGATTCACCGCGGTAATAACTGTAAAGCGGAAACTTGTTCCGCGCTACAGCTTTTTTAATTTTAGGATTAGGCTGATTGCACGAGCGGTTAATGGGAAAGTTGGAATTCAACATCGCCAGCCCAAGTCCGCCGGGTACATCTAATTGTCCGGCAAGGGCAAACAAAGTGAATACGGCACGTATCGTCTGAACTCCGCTGTTGGAATATTCCAGTCCGGTGTACATTACGGGGCAAGCGCCATTTGCGTCGGTTATTTCCCAAGCCAGCGAATCAATCCTTCTGGCAGGAACGCCGGTTATTTCTTCCACTACCTTCGGCGTGAAATGCTGAACGTAACGTTTGAATTCTTCGAAACCGTAAGTCCAGTTCTCCGCAAAGTTAACGTCGTAAAGTTCTTCTTCAATCATTACGTTCAAAATCCCAAGCGCTAACGCGCCGTCGCTACCTGAACGTATTGGAATCCACTCCGCACCGGTTCGGTAAACGGTTTCCGTTTTACGTGGATCGATTACAACAACCCTCGCGCCTCTTTTGGCGGCGCTTTCAAGCCTGTGCATGTCTAATGGAGGCGAGTCGGTAGCGGGATTTGTTCCCCAAACAATTAAAAGTTCCGCGTTCTCAATGTCGGCAAACATGTTGATTAACATTCTTCCCATTGTAACGTGGGGCGCAATAATTGCATAGGAAACGTAACACAACGCCCCAACGCCCATCGTGTTTGGCGAACCGAACGGGAAAAGAACGTTGGAAGCCGAGGATACGGGAGCTTCCTTGGGTTGAAAAATATCACAAAGGGAAAGTTCGAACGCGCCCCTGCCGGTGTAAATGGAAACGGCTTCGGGACCGGATTCACGTTTAATTTTGTTAAGGTTCTCTACAATGATGTCGTAAGCTTCGTCCCAGCCGATTGGCTCGAATTCGTAGCCGCCCTTTTTCCCTTTGCGTTTCAAGGGCGTTTTAATTCTGTCCTTGGAATAAATTATCTCGGGCGCTCGTTCGCCCCGTTTACAAAGCATTCCAAGGGGGTGGCCTTCGTCTGGCTTAATATCCACAAGCTTTCCGTCGCGTATGCCCGCTTCAATCCAGCAGCCTGCCGGGCAAATTCCGCATAATCCTTTTTTGTAAACAACGTTTCCCATCGCGTTCCTCTAACTTAACTTTCCGGAAAATTAAAGATTGAAAATTTTCGTTTTCTCCAAACGGTTCAACCGGCAAAATTAAAACGTAAGAGCAATGCTTCCCGGACCGGTAATTAAAAACAAAACCGCAACGCTTAAGGCGAGCAAATCGTAAGACCAATCGGTAAAGGGCTTGTCCGTCGAAGTTATTTTCCAAATTGTTCCTGTTAGCATGTGCAGCGCAAACAACGCCACCGTTAGCCAGAAGAGGAAACCTAAAATAATAAAGACAGCGCCAAAAGTTTCCAGAAACGCAATCGGCGTTCCGAAAAGCCAACCTGGTTTAAAGCCCATGCTTTCGAAATCTTTTGCGTTTTGTTTCAAGTCCTTTATTTTGAACCGTCCGTAGTAAAGAAAAACCGCGCCGAAAATTATTCGCGTAATTAGAATAAAATAATCCGAGTAATTACCCAATGGGGTGAAATTGTTAAAATCGTGAAATGTCATTTCGCCTCCCGAAATTTTTTAATTTATTGCCGGATGTTAAAGCCGCAAAGTTGGTTTTACGTTCGCCAAATACGTTGTTTAACAAAGCGAATAAAAATCTAACCGGTTAAAAGCAAAATAATAAATTGTCGTATTTCAAAATGTAAAATCCACGACAGAGCGGTGTTATGAATAAGCAACATGCGCCTTTGGGAAAAAGCCTTTATCAAACGTTCGGAGTACTATTGCCAAGCGAAAAATAAAAACTTACGCTCCGTTAACTTTTTTTAACTCGGTCTCCAATTTTTGAGTTATTTCTCGCAACGGCATTTTGTGGTTTGTCCAGAGCTCAAAGGATTTCGCTCCTTGATGAACGAACATATTCAACCCGTTGATTGTTCGTGCGCCTGCCTCTTCGGCAAGCTCAAGGAATCTTGTTCTTAACGGATTGTAAACCAAATCGAAAACAATTTGCTCTTCGTTAAATCCTTCCGAAGTCACAAGTGGCGAGTCGTCCGTTTCGGGGAACATGCCAACCGACGTAGCGTTAACTACAACCTTGCTTCTTTTTAGAACGGATTTCAAATCGGGGGGCATTAGTTCGAAAGTTTCAATATTTTCAAAAAGCATTTTTTCGGCATAGTAATCCTTAACGGATTCCGCTTTGTCCAGGGTTCGATTAATCAAATTTATTTTAGCCACCTTGAAATGACTGATGAAAGCGTAGATGACGCTACGCGCGGCGCCGCCGCAACCGAGTATGGCCACTTCCGAGCCGGAAATCTCGTTTTTGAAATTGTTAAGAGACGCCACGACCCCGTCAACGTCTGTGTTGTGTCCAACCAAATTCCCGTCAACGTTCACCACTGTGTTCACAGCGCCAATAACGTTGGCTTCGTCCGTAACATCGTTTAAGTACTGTAAAATCTTTTCTTTGTGCGGTAGGGTAACGTTAAAGCCTTTAATATTAAGGGCTATCATGCCCTTCAACGCGTCCTGCAAATTTTCCGAAAGGACGTCGAAGGGAAGATAAATAAAATCCAGCCCCAGAGCTTTGAAAGCCGAGTTATGCATTAAAGGCGAAAAGGAATGCCTTATTGGATGCCCTATTACGCCCGTTACGTTTTTGTAACTAAATTGTGCCTCTTTGATTTGCATGTCGTTCATTTGTCTTTAAGATAAAATTTCCTTGAACATTGGCAGTTCTGTAAAGAACGGGAAGTCTTTTTCGAACATGCTCTTAAACCTTGGGTCGATTGAAATTGCTTTTAACAAAGAATAATACGCTGCCTCTTTGTCGTTTAGAAGAAAGTAAACTTTTGTAATGCCGTAGTAAGAATTAGCATGATTTCCATTTAACTGAATGCATTTGAGAAATTGATTTTTAGCCTCTTCAAACGAACCCGCCTCGACGAGCGCGTTGGCAAGTTTGTAATTCGCTTCGAAATTTGAGGGGGTTTCCTTTAATATTATTTTGTATTGTTCGATTGCTTTGGGGAAATTTTTCAGCTTCAATTCAATTTCCGCAATTTGAAAGCGGGCTTCGACGAAAGATTTGTTCCTTTTAAGAATTTTTCGAAAGTCCTCTAACGCAAGGCTGTAATGCTTTAATTGCTTGTAACAAACACCCCTGCTCAAATAAGCAAGTTCAAAATCCCTGTCTATTCTAATAGCTTTCGAATAGTATTGAATAGCGAGGTGGTAACGTTTTAAATCCTCGTAAATTTGCCCGATGTTAAAAAATATCGATTCGTCGTCCGGTTCAAGTTTGCTTGCTTTTGTAAAGCAATCCAGAGCCTTGTTGAAATTTTTAAGATTGGCGTAAGCTATTCCGCAATTAAACCAGCTGGAAGAAAATTCGTTGTTAATCGCAAGCGAGAGTTCGAATGCGTTTACTGCTTTTTCGAATTTATTCATTCTTAACAAGGCAGTGCCTTTGTTGTACCAGCCAGTGGCGCTGTAAGGTTCAAGCGTTAAATATTTTTCGTAAACTCTGAGAGCGTTTTGCAAATCGTCGGTATTCTCGTAACAAAAGCCCAGTTCGTTGTAAGCATCGGCGTTTTCAGGCTCAAGTTTAATTACTTCCTCGAAATACTTAATTGCCTCTTTTAAATTGTCGTTCCGTTCGTAAAGCATCCCCAGACTAAAAAGAATTTCGGCGTCGTTGGGAGAAATTGTAAGCGCCGTTTTAAGGGATTGAACGGCATCGTCGAAAAGTCCCAAGTTTTCCTCGGCGTTTGCTTTGTTTAACAAAACGTCGGGATCGCTTGGGTTCAGCGAAAGAGCTTTGTTAAAACAATAGTATGCTTCCTCGAACTCAAACAAATTGTTCAGGAAAATCCCGCGGGAAAGCCACGCCTCGGAATTGTAAGGAGCGACTTTCAAAAGGGCGTCGGTTAAATAAAGCCCGTCTTTGGAATAGTCGAATTCGAGGCACATCTGAATAGTGTCCTCAAACAAATCCTGATGAATTAGCTCTTCGCCTCGCTCGAGGTATTTCTTACATTGCGCTATCCGGGACTTGAGAGATTTCAAATCCCGCGAAGCGTTTGTCCCTTCGTAATATGAACCAAAGAATTCCATAATTTGTAAATTTGTTAAAACGAAAATCTATTGTTATCAGGGATTAAAATCAAGTTGTTTTTTAAATTTTAATTATTAAGAAACTTTGCGCCCTTTTTCATTTTCTTGCAGATATTCACCAAGCTCCACATTCTGCGAGATGAGGTAAGGATGGGTTGATGACCGGATAATTAGTTAATCAAAGATGGATTCATATTTGATTACAGCCGACCGATTTCCATTTTGAAATAAGCCAATAGGGTTAACTCTTGGTGTGCGTTTGAGTTGTGTTATTAAAAGGTTGAACAGATTAAATAAGGTTCTTTATTATAATCAAAACTTAAAATATCTTTTTTCCTCTACTCCTTTAATGCCCTAATTTTCCAATCATCCTCAAAAGGAGACCGGGGTGGAATTGGTGAAAAGTCTTAAGGAATAAGTCTTAAGCAATAGTTATTTTGGCAATTTCCCAAATACCTCTTAGCCTTTTAACATTTTAGCCTCTTTACCTCTTTCTCATTCATAATTCAATATTCATAATTCATAATTATCATTCGCGCATTCGGGGCTAATTTAACGATTCACCTCAAAACCACGAACCAAGAACCAAGAACTCCGCACTAAAAACCAGCCGCCTCAGATGGAAAAAACAATTGCTGTTTGACATTTTCACTCGTATTAATTATGTTTTGCTCGAAATCTATTCCCTTTTGGCTAAAGAAATATTTTTAATTTGAAATAACAAATGGAAATATTGCGAATTAAAAAAAAACGAAGAAAGAGGGGAATCCCAAAACCAAAATCCTCCAAGACTTTTCCGAACGTTAACCCCTCCAAAGCGATTTTAACTTATTCCTACTCCTGAGAATTAAATAAAAAAATATTTTGCCGTTAATCCATTCTACAATTCTTACAACATCGAAATGTTGAATTAAACGGCTTTTTAAATTAACTAACTAAGGGAGGAAGAAAATGAGAAACAAAACAGGAAAAGTTACAACGCTGGGGTTGAGCGCTTTGATTTTAACTATTGCCCTAATTTTTACAAACGTTTACGCTGGCGACGACGGAATAATCTTCAAAGACCCTCAATATTCCTTTCAACTGTTGCGCACAATAGGTTACAGCAGCACGGGCGGCGCCGATATCGGCGAATGCCTGAGCACGGCTTACCGTATTAAAGACGCCGATAATGAAAGCTGGTACGCCGAATGGCTTAAGACGGCTAAACGCCTTGAGAAAACCGCCAAGCAATTCCTTTCCGACGGACATAAGAAAAGTGCAAAGGAGGCTTTTTTCAGGGCTTCGAATTATTACCGAACAGCCGAGTTTTTCCTTCACACAAACCCTAACGATCCCCGAATACTTAAAACCTGGGGGAAAAGCCGCAAATGTTTTCTGGAAGCCGCAAAACTCTCCGAGAAGCCCATTAAATCCGTGAAAATACCTTTCGGTAAAACTACGCTGCCCGGTTACTTGTGCCTTGTGGACAATTCGGGAAAGAAAAGACCTTTGTTAATTATCCACAGCGGCTTCGACGGAACGGCGGAAGAACTCTATTTTGAACTTGGCTACCTCGCGGTGCAACGCGGTTTTAACTGCCTTTTATTCGAAGGTCCGGGACAGGGTGAGGTGATTAGAGTTCAAAAAATTCCGTTCAGGCCGGATTGGGAAAACGTCGTTACTCCTGTTGTGAATTTCGCCCTAAAGCTTCCTGAAGTCGACCCTCAAAGAATCGCCCTGGCCGGCTTTAGCTTTGGAGGCTATCTCGCTCCCAGAGCCGTGGCCTTTGAACATCGCATTAAAGCTTGCGTGGCAGACGGAGGCGTGTACGATTTTTACGCTAACGCCATTAAAAAATGCCCTCCCAATATCAAGGAAATTCTTGCAAGCAAAAAGGCTTCGGAAAAATTCAATCGTGAAATTGTGAGCATTTTTAACAAGGACGTGGACGTTGGCTGGTTTTTCGGGAACGGAATGTTTACCTTCGGCGCAAAATCCCCGACCGCTTTCCTCGAAAAACTTAAACCGTACAACATGAGGAAATACGCCGGGAAAATCAAATGCCCCGTGTTAGTGGTGGATTCTAACGGCGACAGGGATTTGCCGGGGCAGGCAAAACAATTATTCAACGCTTTAAAATGCCCGAAAAAATATTTGCTTTTCACTAAAAAGGAAGGCGCGGGAGACCATTGCCAAATGGGAGCTATTAAGTACTCTAACGAAAAAATTCTTAATTGGCTCGAGGATAAACTAATGGCAAAGTAATCTGAAAATTAATGGGCAACGGCAGGGAACAAATATTTCTTAAAATATTTTTTTGTGAATATCCGTTAAACTTTCTATTTTAAAAAAATGTTTTTGGAAAGGAAATTAAAATGCGGCTTGAAACGGATTTGGAAAAAATCAAAAGAATAGCAATAAAAAAGAGAGATGAAAATTACAGATTCCGCAGCTATTTAAAAATGCTCGATATTGAAACCGAAGAATTGGATTCGATTGTGCACGGTATTTACGAAGAGGTGAGGGCCCAAATTGATTGCACGAAATGCGCAAACTGCTGCAAAGAATTGACGACGGAGTTTGACAAAAATGAAATTAAAATTTTTGCCAAAGGACTCAATATGCCGCCGGAAAAATTTAAGCAAAAATATTTGACGCCCACAGAGGATGAACCGGGAAAATTTTTTATCGATGCCCTGCCTTGCCCCTTCCTTGAAAACAACTTGTGCGTAAATTACGAAAATCGCCCGGAAAGCTGCGTTTCCTTTCCACATTTACACAAACCGTTTTTTACTTCGAGACTATTTGGCGTTGTAGGAAACTATTCGGTTTGCCCGATTGTTTTTAACGTTTACGAACAGCTAAAAGATTTGCTGTGGCACAGGAATTGGCGCTCGCGAGTTGATTTGTTAAATCGTTTTTAGTTTCCCGAATAAGTTTCGCTTTCGATTGGAACTTAAGGTCGCGAATTTTGTTAAATTTGAAACTTTAGAATTAGCGAGGTTAATTAACAAGTTTAGAACAAATCGCGGGGCGGACGCCATGAAAAAAAGGTTCTTTTCAAGCGCACAAATTTTTCTTTTAGTTTTGTTCACGTTACTTAACAAAAGTCTTTTCGGACAAAAAAATTTTAATCGCGAAAAAATTACCCTGCTAAAAGTTATTGCCGGCATTCATTTTACATTTAAATATTACTCAAACGAAATTTGGCCGGGGTACGACTTGTCCGAAGAACCCTTTGTGGCTTACATGCCCAACGATTTTGTTCTTTTCGTTAACGGGAAACGCCCTCCCGAAGGATTCAAGCCTTATCCAACCGATTGGGCTAAAATTGGCGCTCGGGCGTTCATTCATTACGGCGTTTATCGCAATCTTGTGGGGCAATTTGCCTTCAACTTTCAAATTGATTCCGTAACCACTTTTGCAATGGGGCTTCCTAAAAATTTGCTCTTTTCGTTGAAAAATCCTTCCTACACACTTTTAAGCACAACCATTCACGAAGGATTTCATCAGTACCAGCATACCCACTTCGGGGAAATTCCCTGGGCGCGGGAGGAATTGTACCCAATCCTCGATTTGGAAAATACCGCCCTGGCTTCTCTCGAGATGCAAATTCTTAAAAAATCCCTTGATTATTTGTTCGCCCCAAACAACGAAAACCGTTTGAAAACTTTGGCGAAAGAATTTGCGGCGGTAAGAAATTACCGATGGAACCACGCGGAGAGTTTCGTAAAAAAATATGAGCAAGGGCAGGAAATAAACGAAGGAACCGCTCGATACGTTGAAATGAAAGCCATGGAATGTTTCCTGAAATTAGACCCCTCGAAAATTCAAAATAAATTGCTTAGGGAAATTAAAGCGGACATGTCCGGCGAGTCGATTAAAAATCTTTTGCTGAGCGACATGAACGCGCGGTTAAACGGACTTTCCGTTTCGCCCGAAAATATGCTGCGGAACAGAATTTACCCCGTTGGCGCTACCTTGGGCTTCCTGATGGATCGGTTTGGAATCGATTGGAAGGGGAAATTTCAGGCGGCGGGCGGCAAAATTTCGTTCCTGCAATTGCTTAAAGAGCGCTTTAATCTTGACTCAACAGAGCTTTCAGAACTTTTTGAGAAAGCAAAAAAGGAATTTAATTATTCTAAAATCCTCTCTTCCGCCGAAAGTCAAATTAATGAATATTTTGCCGAATACAAAAAAGCTCTCCAAAAATTTAATAACCAAAAAGGCATCAGGATTGAAATTCGTTTGTCGAACAACGGCATTCAAAGATTCCGTTCGACTAAAAGTAAAAAATGGGTAGTTGACAACGGAAAGAAACTCCTTTGTCTCGATTACAATCTTTATTCATTAAAATCGTTAAATGGCGGAAAGACGCTTCTCGTAATTCGCGACAAAGCCGTCTTCGACGTAAACGATTGGAAAACGAGAAATAAAAAAGTTGTTTTTTACTGCGACAGTCCGCCAAACTTAAAACTCAACGATTCTACCGTAACTTTTGTGGGGAATTTTAACCGGGATTTTAAGGAAATAAAATTAACGGGCAATAATTTCAAATTCACCGCAAAAACAAAAGGGAAGATTACATTTGAAAAAAAAGGAATAAAGATTTTTTTAAATATTTAATAATTGAATTTGTTTCCCGCTAACTCTTCTTTTCTAATTCTTCTTTTACTTCCAGCTTTGCGGCAATCATGTCCCTGTGCGAAATGTGCAAATTGTTGCTAATCCTTCTAATCAGAAAATCTTCGTAAGGGTGAAGTTCGTTGTCCACAAAAATCAATCGCCACAGGTTTTTAACAATTTCGTATTTTTCTTCTTGAGAGCAATTCAAATTTATTTCGGAAGTAAATTCGTAAACGCTTAAGCTCTCTTCCACTTGTTTGTTCGAAAGCGCGATTAACTCTTCCACGTAATCGTCGTCGATTTTGAAGAGTTCTTTCATTAATTGAATTAACTTTTCCCGCTCGATGTTCAAAAATTTGTCGTCAGCGCGCGCAACCTCAATAAACAAAGCGCAGGTGGCAATTTGAAGCCTCTTCTTGGAATCGATTTCCAAAAGCCAATCGTAATCCTTATTGGATTTTTTGTGAAACAGCGATTTGATTTTTTCAAACATATTAACCTTTATTTTTTTCTTCCGGGGGTCTTTCGAAAATTTCAGTTAATTTATTGAACGTTTCAATTATTTCTTGAGAAACCTGCCGCCACGTAAAGCGCCACGTCCAGTTGCCGCTCGATTTTCCCGGGAAATTCATTCGCGCCTCGCTTCCAAGATTAAGAACGTCCTGCATTGGAATGATCACCGTGTCCGCCACCGATGCATAAGCGGCATTAATAACCGCAAATCTAATATCATCGCCGTAATAATTCAAATAGGTTTGCGCCCAATCACACACATCGCTTCCCTTTTTCTTTTCGGTTTCAAAAAATCCGCGCGTTGTATCGTTGTCGTGCGAGCCGGTGTAAACAACGCAATTATTAACGTAATTGTGGGGCAGGAAACTTTTGTCCCCATCCTTACCAAAAGCAAATTGCAATATTTTCATTCCGGGGAAGTTGAATTTGTCCCGTAAATATTTAACCTCGTCGGTTATTACCCCCAGATCCTCAGCAATAATAGGCATTTCGCCGAACTCTTTTTTTAATTCGTTAAAAAGCTTTTCGCCCGGAGCTTTAACCCACCTGCCGGTTTCGGCAGTGGGCGCATCGCCGGGAATTTCGTAATAAGCCTCGAAGCCGCGGAAGTGGTCAATCCGTACAATGTCAACAAGCTCAAACATCTTTGCAAAACGCTTTTTCCACCAGTCGAAATTTTCCCGTTCCATTGCTTCCCAGCGGTAAAGGGGATTGCCCCACAATTGTCCGGTGGGACTAAAATAATCCGGCGGAACTCCGGCAACCGTTTCAAGCTTTCCGTGGGCGTCAACGGTAAAATACTCGGGGTTCGCCCACAAATCCGCGCTGTCGTAAGCGATGAAAATCGGCAAATCCCCAATAATTTCAATGCCCTTGGAATTGGCGTATTCTTTAACCGCCCGCCATTGCTCGAAAAACTCAAATTGGACGAACTTCTGAAATTCAACCCTCTCCTTAAGTTTTTTACTCCACTTTTCAACCGCGCCCGCTTTCCTGAAAGCAATTTCACTCGCCCAGTCCTTCCACACAATTCCGCCGTGATGTTCTTTAACCGCCATGAACAACGCGTAATCGGGCAGCCAATCGCTATTGGAATTAACAAACCTAACAAATTCTCTTTGCTCCAAGCCTCCGTCGTTCTTAAAATTAACAAAAGCTTTTTTCAACAGCTCGTTCTTAAAGTTTATTACCTTTCCGTAATCTATTTTGTGCGGATTTTTCGCTTTGAGTCCCCGAACGTCTTCTTTGCTCAAAAGTCCTTTTTGAATAAGAATATCGGGGGAAATCAAAAGCGGGTTGCCCGCAAACGCCGAAAAACACTGGTAAGGCGAATCTCCAAATCCCGTTGGTCCCAAAGGGAAAACCTGCCACAATTTTTGATTTGCAGCCGCCAAAAAATCAACGAACTTTTTCGCTTCGTTTCCCAAATCCCCGATGCCGTATTTACCCGGCAGAGAAGTTGGGTGCAACAAA
>JALWSN010000580.1 GCA_027080245.1 Ignavibacteriales bacterium
GTGTTTTAGTCCCTTCACCTCGAACGTCGAAAAGAAAAGCAAGAGTAGAGCCTTCAACATTACTAATGCTAAAGGGCCTTCTTAATAAAGGCAAAAATGAATCTCTTATTTTAACGTTGCAAAATTGTCCCGGTCTGCTTTGCTTGGCAATATTGGGAGAGTAAAGAGTTAATTTAAAAATATTTTCGGCAACCTTTTCGTTCGATTCTATTCGCGTGTCTTCTAAAACCATTTACTCACAATTCATTAGTCTTATTCTTACTCAATCTTCTTTCAATAGCCGTTAATTTGTCCAATCTTCTCTGGTGTCTTCCGCCGGCAAATTCAGTATTAAAAAAAACATCGACGGTGGATTTAATGGTTTCAATTCCTAAGGAACGAGCTCCTAATGCAATGATGTTTGCATTATTATGTTCGCGGGCGCTCCTTGCGGAAAATTCATTGTAACAAGTTGCGGCGCGGATGCCCGGCGTTTTGTTGGCTACAATTGCGGAAGGGATCCCGGTAGCGTCAATTATTATTCCAAACGGAGCTTCCCGTCTTGCTACTCTTTGAGCTACGGCGTCCGCAAAGTCAGGGTAATCACAAGACTCTTTGGAAAAAGTCCCAACGTCTATTACGTCAAAGCCTTTCGCCCTTAAATATTCCGAAAGCTCTTTTTTAATTTCAAAACCAGTGTGATCGGAACCAATAACAACCGTGAAATTTGAGTTCCCGTCTAAGGCTTTAATATCAGGGCTTCCGTAATTATGGGGGTAATCAGACTCAATAATTTTAAGGGTAATGCCAAGCGCTTTAATTTTATCTTTTGCGGCTGGTGTTAGAATGTCGTTTGCTTTAACTTCCAACCTCCTTAGTCCACGATGGTAAAGCCTTAAAATATCGTTTTCAGTAATAAGATTTTTCTTCATTTAAGTCAGTTCGTATTTATTGTTCATATTCAAATAATCTACTACGCTTTTAACGTCCTGAGCGTCTTGGCGTCGGCAAACCAAAAGGGCGTCGGGAGTATTGATTACAATTAAATCCTCCACGCCAATAATGGCAGAAAATTTATTTAAAGAATAAATATACGAATTTTTGGTGTTTCTACAATAAACTTCTCCCACCTTTGCGTTTCCTTCTTTGTCCTTTGAGCTAAGTTGGTAAACGCTCTCCCACGAGCCAACGTCGTTCCAATCGAAATTTCCTTTTACAAGGTAAACATTTTTTGATTTTTCCATTACTCCGTAATCAATAGAAATTTTAGCTAATTGCCCGTAAACTTTAACAAGAGTCTTTTCGTAATTGCCGTTTTCAATTGATTTTTCAATTGTTTCCAAACCCAAGTACAAATCCGGCAAAAGATTTTTAATTTCTTCAAGAATAACGTCGACCCGCCAAATGAACATTCCCGAGTTCCACATGAAATCACCCGATTCAATAAAACGTTTTGCCGTTTCCAAGTTGGGTTTTTCGGCAAAGGTTGTAACTTTGTAAACCGAATCCGTCTTTTTAGTTTCATCAATTTGAATATAGCCGTAACCGGTTTCGGGCCTAGTTGGAACAATGCCAATAGTTACAAGTCCCTTATTTTTGTAAGCAAATTCCGCTGCCTGCAATACGTTGAATTGAAATTGCTCAATGTCCTGAATTAAATGATCTGCGGGCAAAACCACCGTTACTGCTTCTGGATTTTTACGCTTCACAAATAACGAAGCAAGCCCAATGCACGGCGCAGTATTTTTGCCGAACGGCTCGTCAATTATGTTTTCGATAGGAATCTGCGGCAGTTGATCCTTTACCCTTAATTTTTGTACCTTGTTCGTAATAATAAAAATATTTTCATTCGGTACAATTCCCTCAAGCCTTTTAACAGAGCTCTGAATCATCGTGTCGTCGCCAAATATTTTCAGCAATTGTTTCGGATTGCGAACCCTACTTCGAGGCCAGAATCTTGAACCTACTCCACCCGCCATTATTATTGCAAATATTTCCATTTCCTCTCCCGTTTAACTTTGTAGTAATTCCGATAATTCTTCGGACTTGTCTAGGAAGCCGGAAATATCAACTTCCTTACTCCGAATAACAGCCACAATTACAATCAAACAAGCCCGCATCATTTCAATTAAGTCTTTTGAAACAGCTAACCTACCCTGAAGAATTCCTTCCAGGGACAAGTAAAGATTAGTGTGCATTTTAGTAATCAAATCCAAATCGGCTTTTCTGGAAAGAGCAGCATTTTGCCTGATAATATCGCGATATTCTTCCAATTGTTCTTTGCTAAATTTGCCAATTAAAAGCGAATCCAAAAAAGAATCAAATCTTTTAACGGGCTTAAGCACCGTTTGAACGTAATTGTCAAAATCAAATTTAACGTCGGTTTTTAAATCGTCCAAAATAAATTTTTCTTTCAATTGCTCCTGGCTTTTAACTTCAAGTTCAACGCTTTGGTTTTCTTCAATATTTACAGGGGCTTTCGCGCTTTCAACATCATCAAGCTCAATAAAACCAACGCCATTGCCTTTTTTAGAAATTACGTCGTGAAAAGTTTGAGGCGTTACCACGTCCAGCAAAGCGCTTAAATCTTTAACCAATAAATGGCTGTGAGTTTTGAATTGCTCTGAAATTTTCAGGAAATCAATTCTTGAGTTGGAGATGTAGTCGTAAAGCTCCCCAAGCCTGATTGCAAATTTAGAAAACTACGTAATTGTTTTTAGTCGTTGAATTTCCAGAGCCCAATTCTCGCGCTT
>JALWSN010000581.1 GCA_027080245.1 Ignavibacteriales bacterium
GGGTTGAAAGTCTTTGCCGAAACTTGTCCGCAATATTTGTTTCTAACAGATTCGCTGCTTTCTCTTCCCGACTTTGAAGGCGCAAAGTTCGTTTGCTCTCCGCCTCTAAGAAAAGCATCCGACAACAAGGCTCTTTGGAAAGCGATTGTAAAAAACGAAATTCAAACAGTTGCCACGGACCATTGCCCGTTTAATTTTAAGGGACAGAAAGAATTAGGGCGCGAAGCTTTTAACAAAATACCCAACGGATTGCCAGGTGTGGAAAACCGTTTATTATTACTTTTTTCAGAAGGAGTAAAAAAAGAGCGAATTACGTTGGAACAATTTGTTGAGGTTACCGCTACAACGCCGGCTAAGATTTTCGGATTGTATCCCCGTAAGGGAACAATAGAAGAAGGAAGCGACGCGGATTTTTATTTTTTGAACCCGGACGCAGAAACGACCATTTCCGCCGCCACCCACCACATGAATGTGGATTACAATCCTTATGAAGGAATGAAACTAAAAGGGAAAATCGAAAAAGTGTTTTCGCGCGGAGAATTAATTGTGGACGGCAATAAGCTTCTCGCCCAGCAAGGACGGGGTATTTACTTGCATCGGGAACGTTTTCAGCAATAAAAACGGGGCTTTAGCAAGCCCCGTTTTTTTAATTCAAATGAACCAGGATTAATCCTTCCCATACCTTTTCTTAAATTCCATTTGAGCTTTTTTCCTCTTAGCTTTTTCTTCGGGGGAAAGTTTTCCAATGTACCATTTGTGTTCCGGAGTGTTAAGAAGCTTGTCCAATTGAGCCAACAGAATCTTTGCCCCCTTGGCTTTTGTTTGGTTTTTGGAATTTAAGTTTTTCTCGCCTATTTCTTTTAATTCGGGAAGGAACTCCGTGTACCAGGCTTTTGCCACTTCGTAAAGTCCGTGCCAATGCGTGTAATCCGGAGCCATCATCGAAACGCCGTGCCTTGCGCGCCTGCCCTGATGGTGCCATATTTCCCACCAGTCCCACTCTACTTTTTCGTCGAATTTCGTGTCGGTAATTAGTTTGTATTTGTAAAGGGTTTTCATCAGCTTAACGCCGGGTTTTCCGAATTTTTTGTTGTAAAGATTGACCACTCCGTCGTACTGAATATAAAAATTATTTACGTAATTTTCCGAATGACAAACAGTGCAAACTTTTTTCATTGTCTCTCTTCTTACTTTCCAACTAACCTTGGACATTTTCTTCAGTCCAAGCTTCTTGTCGGAAACTTCAGGACGAACCGAAACAGGCGGGCGATTGTTCCAGCTAATGCGCGCGCCGACGTCGTGGGTTACCGGCAGCAAATCGCCGTCTTTGGTTCTAACGGCGGACATGTGGCAGGTAGCGCATGTTGGGGCGGCGGTGTAATCCTCACCCAGCACCCACTTGCTACTTGCTAAATTAAGATCTTTTTCGTGAGCGCGGTAAGCTATTCCGTGTTTAGATTCTTCGTAAATTTCTTTTTGAGGGTGGTCTGGTCCCAAATGGCATTTACCGCAAGTTTCGGGGCGTCTTGCCTGTTCGGCTGAAAATGCATGCCTTTGATGGCAAGCTGTGCACGAGCCAACGCTGCCGTCGGGATTGAATCTGCCAATGCCAGTGTTAGGCCAGCTATTGGGAGTAGGATTTCCGTTTTTGTCGAATTTAACTACGCTGCCATGGCATTGTTTGCAGCCGCTTGCCGTAAGCGCCGAACCCCCGTAAAAATTAGTGTCGCCTTCTACAATGTCGGCGAGGAAATTATCCAGCGAGCCCAAAATTAAACCTGCTTTTGCATGATGGCTTTCCTCGAACTGTTGAACCTCGTTCGGATGGCATTGCGCGCAATCTTTGGGCGTTACAATAACGCTAATAGTGAAGCCGTTGTGTTCGATTGCGCCCGGCTCGCCGGCTTTTGCTTTGTGGCATTCGTAACAACCTACATTTGCCCTGTAGTGTTTGGATGTGCCCCACTCCTGGTAAATCCCCGTGGTTTCCGTCGAGTGGCATCCAATACATTCTTGCGTCTGCTCAGAAAGCTTCGGCAGAATTTTCCCCTGAGAGTAAGAACTGCGCGGGAAGAGAAATACTCCCAGAATCAAAGCCAGAAAAATGGTAAGTGCTTTTTTCATAACTCTCCTTTTGTTTGTTTTACTTGTTTTTTATTCGATGTTTGAACGGGACTAAAATTGTGATTGATTAAATTTATTTCTTTGTAATATTCCAAATATGTTTGTTCGGAGATTTTATTGCGCCACATTCCACTTAATTTTGCCGCTCCGGTAATTAAAAAATAAATCGCAAGAATAGAGATAGCCACCAATTTGGGCTTAACTTCTTTTTGGACTGGAAGAGTTTGCAAACTTAACGCGCCTTTTACGGGACAAGCCTCAACGCAATTTAAACACGTCGTGCATTCGTCCGATATTACAGTCTTAACTTTGTGAACTTTGATATTGGCGGGGCAAGCTTTTGTACAAAGCTCGCAGTCGATGCAGGTATTTTCGTCACGCTTGATTTTATTGGGGCTGAGGAACGAAATAATTCCCAAAAGCGCGCCGTACGGGCACAAATACCTACACCAAAAATTTCGGATGAAAATTGAAAGTACAAATAAGACAATTATTACCTTTAACGAAAAGAGAGAAATATCGGCAAAAAATTTGTAAAGCTTAATGTCGGCAAACAAATTGTAAGGACTGTCCAAAAATGACTTCAATGCTTCCTGGCTCATCCCGAAAATCGAATAAAGGAAAAATGCCAAAAGCAAATATTTCAGACTGCGCAAAGGGTAATCCAGCCAGCGCGGAAGAACGATTTTCCTTCTAAAAATTTTTTTCGTGAGCTTTTCGCCGAAATCCCCAATCCATTCGGAAATTGTGCCAATCGGACAAATCCAACTACAAAAAGATTTCCCGAACAAAAATGAAACGCTGAGAATAGCAATAAAAATAAAAAGTCCGGCGGGATGAAACGGATGTATTTTTCCGCTTAAAACAAAATAATAAAGACTCATTAACGAACTTATCGGAAGAAACCCTTCCACGCCCGCGGGACGAGGGTAATAGTTCGCGAACCCGTTGGAATTTAACCATTTAATAAAAAAAGTAAATTGAACGCCAATCCACAGGACAATTATTAAAAAAAATACCTGGCTCAAAAACCTGAGGGTTTGCGAATTAAATTTTATTTTCTTTTTCATTTAAAAAACAGAATTTTTTGTCCGTTAATGCAATATACTCCCACAGTTTTTTTAAATCAAGGAATCTTTTACAAAATTAAAATTATTAATAAAAATTAATATTTCCGTTCGGAAAGTTTCGGAGAATTCAAATATTCTCACAGGTTTCTCAATTAAAATTCGGCGACGTTTTAATTTCCATATTGAACTTTTGCTTCTCTAACAACATTTTCTAACGCAATTAATTCCCGCAACTTTGCGCGCAACAATTTTTTATCAATTAACTTGGTCTTGTAATCCGCAATAAGGGTAGGCGAAAGATTCCGGGAAAGAGCGAATTCAACAACCTCGTCATCTTTACCTTTACACAGTAAAATTCCAACGCTTGGGTTTTCGTGTTCTTTCTTAACGTTACGGTCAAGCGCTTCCAGATAAAAATTCATTTTACCAACAAATTCAGGCTGGAATTCTTCGATTTTCAAATCCACTGCGACCAGGCATCTCAGCTCTCTGTGGAAAAACAACAAGTCGATGTAATAATCATGGTTGCCAACTTCCACACGGTATTCTTCGCCTAAGAACGAAAATCCCTTTCCCAATTCCAGAATAAAATCTTTTAAGTTTTGTACAAGCGCTTTTCTCAAATCTTTTTCGGAATAGTTTTTCGGCAAATCGAGGAATTCGAACACGTAAGTGTCCTTGAAAAATTTTTCATCGTTCAGATGTGTTGGCAACGAGGAGGCGATTTTCCCCGCTAACATTGAGCGTTCGTAAACAGCGGTATTTAGTTGTCTTTCCAGTTCTCTTACCGATAATTTTTCTTTAATAGCAAGGCGAAGATAAAATTCTTTTTCTTCAAGAGATTTAATTTTGCTTAAAATTAGCAAATGCGAAGACCATGGAATTTGTGTCAACAGTGTTGACACAAATTCAACATCCTTGTAAGTCTCGTAAAACTGCTTCATTCTGTAAAGTCCGCGACGGGTAAAGCCTTTAATGTCGGGATGATTTTCCTTAATAAATTCAGCTAAACTATCCACAACCCCGGCGCCCCACTCGGCGTTGGCAACTTTTTCGGAAACAAATTTTCCTACGTTAAAATAAAGGGAAATTAGTTCTTCGTTAACCTTGGCGTAAGCCCTTACCTGCGCTTCGCGTATCATCGAGACAATTCTGTTGAAATCATTGAAATGTTTGGGTTTTTCTTCCTCCATTTTTTGCTCCCACAAAATTTTTGTCTTAGTTCTTAGGTTCAATTAAATTTTTAATAATTGATTATTTAATTATTATCTCTCTCCGACAATAAATATCTTAATTCTTTTTCGAGCAACTTCTTATCGGGCAAATATAGCTGATATTTTGCAACAAATAATTTGTTTGTGATTGACCCTGTCGCGTATTCAACTAAAATCTCATCTTTATCTGCCGCTAACAATATTCCTATCGGCGGATTGTCGTCCGGCATATTTTCTTCTTCTTTAAAATAATTCAAGTACATGTTCATTTGTCCAATATCTTGATGACTTACGCTCCCTATTTTCAAATCAATCAAAACAAAACATTTCAAAATACGATGATAAAAAACCAAGTCTACTTTAAAGTGTTTATTGTTCAAGGTGATGCGATATTGTCGGCTAACAAAAGCAAATCCCTTCCCAAGTTCAAGAATAAACTGACTTAACTTATTTAACAGCTTTGTTTCTAAGTCTGTTTCGTTTAAAATTTTATCATCGGAAATGTCCAGGAATTCAAAGACAAAAGGATCCTTCAAAATATCTTCTGCTTTTTCAATTTGTTGCCCCTTCTTAGCTAATTTCAAAACTGATTTTTTGTCTTTGCTCAATGCAAGTCTCTCGAACAGTGCAGATTTTTTCTGCCTTTTTAATTCTCGAACCGACCAATTTTCTTTAATACATTCTTGTTCATAAAACGAACGCGCCAAGTCATCGGACACGGAGAGTAGTTCGACATAGTGTGACCAACTTAATTTGCCAGACAGCGTCTGGCGTTTTGGGTATTTCAAATACAGCAAGCGCATATATTGTAAGTTGGAACGACTAAATCCTTTTCCATAGTTAGTTTTTAAATCAATAGAGAGCCGCTTTAGTAACATCGTTCCATATTCAGCTTTTTCGCTCCCTTTTTGTTCGTATTCAACAATTTGTTTGCCTATTTCCCAGTAAGTTTTAACTAAAATTTCATTGATTTTCTTAAAAGCTACTTTTCTTGCATCTTCAAGCAAACGCCCAATATCAGAAAGTAATTTATCATAAGGAAGTGATTTTATTAGATATTTTCCCATTTCTTTTTAGCCTTGCTTTGATTTTTTTATAATTTCAAATTATCCGTTCGCTCTCATTTTACTTTTTAGAATTTTTTAAATTGGTTTTCAGCTTTTCAAATTATTAAAATCGCTTTCACAGAGAATTTTTTATTAATGAAGATTTGCCGTCTATCAAAAATTAACCATTACAAAAGAATTTTCAAAACAACTCTGTTTGTTTTGCCTATCCAACGTTTTTAGCCAACTAACTTTTCAAATTTTAATCCGTCAAAAATTAGATGTGTTTAAATAAATTTTTAAATTTCCAATCGTAGTATTAAGAATTTTGGAGAACCGATGAAAAACATTAAACTTCGCCGGGCTTTAACGCCCGCCATCCTTTTGCTCTTTTTTATTTCCTGTTCAACATTTCAACAAGTTCCCGCCGACTTTTACGCGGTAAATTACGACACCGTTAAAGCAAACAAACTGGACAACGGCAAAATGTGGACATTCGACAATCCGCCTGTTAATTATTTTGATTCGGTTTACAATTTCCGTCCAACTAAAGAATGGTTGGACAATGTAAGAATGTCCGCCTTAAAATTCGCCAACTGGTGTTCCGCTTCCTTTGTTTCGGCCGACGGCTTAATTTTAACAAACCACCATTGCGTGGATTTTATTACCAAACGAATTGAAAAGAAAGGGGAAAACATTAAGCAAAACGGCTTTTACGCTAAAACCCTTTCCGAAGAACGAAAAGTACCAGGACTGTTCGTCGATCAACTTGTTTTAATAAAAGATGTAACGCCCGAAGTTTTTGAACTTGGACTAAAAGAAACCGACCCGGTTAAAAAACTGGATTTAATTAAACAAGACATTCGCAAATTAGAGAAAAAATATTCCGAAAAAACCGGATTGGTTTGTAAAATAATTCCGTTTTACAACGGCGCAAAATATTCGCTTTACGGCTACAAAAGATACAACGACGTCCGCATGGCTTTTGTTCAAGAAAGTAGGGTAGGGCTTTACGGGGGCGACCCTGACAATTTCACTTACCCGCGTTACAATCCCGATTTTTCTCTGTTGCGAGTCTACGACAACGGTAAACCCCTGAAAGTAGAGCATTATTTTAAATGGAGCCTGGGCGGAGCAAAACCAGGCGAGCCCCTGTTCGTTGTGGGCAATCCCGCTCACACGGAAAGAATAAGAACAATGGCCGAACTAAAATTCCTGCGGGATGTTTCGCTGCGCAACAGAGCTTTCATGGCAAACGGAATGAAAAAAATTTTCAAAGAGATGATTGAAAAATATCCCAAGCAATCGGGATTTTTTAAAGCGTACTTTTTCATGCTTGCCAACTCGGCTAAGGGGGCAAGCGGAGAATTAAAAGGACTGCGCGATCCTTACCTTTGGGCTCGTAAAAAAGCATTCGAAAAGGAATTCTGGAATAAAGTTCGTTCAAATCCTGCGTTAAACGCAAAATACGGCAAACTTTGGAACGCAATTGAAAGGCTTCAAATTGAAAAAGAGAAGATTGCGCCGACCGTGGAAGCGTTAAACGCCGACCCAAGATTTCTTCCCTCTTACATTCAAATAGCTAAAAGATTGCTCCGCTTTGCCGAAAGCGTTAACGCCGACGAGGATTCGCTAAAGGAAAAAATCAAAAAAGAGGTGGAAGACGTTTACCTTACAAAAACTTTCGAACCTTACGAAAAAGCAAAACTGAGGCTTTTTTCCGATTTTCTTAGAATGAACGTCGGCGCAACAAACGAACTTTACGTTGCGTTGTTCGATTCAAAAAAGGGCGACGCGGCGGTTCAGTACGCGTTGAACAACACAATTTTAAACAACAAAGAAAAAACGCTTAACTTAATGCTTAAAGATGTGCGCGCTATTGAAAGCCTTCAGGATCCTTTCCTTAACTTCGTTAAAATGGCGAACGAAGTTTTACCCGGTTACAAAAAAAGGCTTGCGGAAATCAATGAAACCGAGAACGTCCTTAATTTCGAATTGGGACAAGCGCTGCTGAAGGTTTACGGTTACTCAATTCCGCCGGACGCCACTTTTACTTTGAGGATTAGCGACGGGGTAATGAAATCCTACCGCTACAACGGAACGATTGCTCCCGAGTTTACCACCTTCTACGGTATTTACAACAGGTATTATTCCCACAGGAAAAAATTTCCATGGGACTTGCCAAAGGAATGGCTAAATTCGCCGGGAAAAGTAAAACTTTCCACGCCGCTCGATTTCATTACCACTTGCGACATTGCGGGCGGAAATTCAGGAAGCCCCGTAATCAACAAAAATGCGCAAATTGTAGGCGTGGCGTTCGACGGCAACATCGAAAGCCTGCCGGGGCTTTACATTTACAACGGTGCAAACAATCGAGCTATCGCGGTAGCTTCGCAAGGGATACTTGAAACAGTCGGTAAAATTTACTCTGCCAAACGTTTGGTAGAAGAATTGAAAACGGGACACATTCCCAAAGAGTTCAAACAAAACAAATAATTAAGAGGTTAAAAAATGAACTTAACAAAAAAAATCAACGCGGTTTTCTTTCTCTTTATTTTTACCGCCACGGCGGCGTTCGGGCAGTTGACGCAATTCAATCCCGACACCGTAAAGGCGGGACGTTTCGACACGGGGAAAATGTGGACGTTCGATTACCCGCCCTACAAATATTTGCAGGAACGTTACGGATTTAAAGCCACTCCCGAATGGTTCGAAAACGTAAGGCTTTCCGCCCTCAGAATTCCGGGCTGCACCGCCTCGTTTATTTCGGGCGACGGTTTAATTCTTACGAACAATCATTGCGCAACCTGGCACAGGGACGCGGTTCAAAAAAAAGGCGAAAATCTGGCTAAAACAGGTTTCTACGCAAAAACGCTTGAAGAAGAGCGCAAAGTTCCAAACATGTACGTCGACAGGCTCGTCTTCATTAAAGACGTTACGGACGAAATCCAAAGCGCAATGGACACGGCTACAACCCAAGAAGCAAAAATTGACGCCAAAGCTAAAAAGATTGAAGAACTGCAGAAAAAATACAGCGAAGAAACCGGCTTGAATTGCAACGTGGTTTCGCTGTTCAACGGCGGCAAGTTCTCCATTTACGGCTACAAACATTACACGGACGTAAGGCTTGTGTTCGTGCCCGAGCAACAAATTGGTTATTTCGGCGGGGATTACGACAACTTCACCTACCCGCGCTACGACGTGGACTTTTCTCTTTTCCGAGTTTACGAAGACGGCAAGCCGCTTCAAACGGAGCATTATTTCAAATTCTCCCCAAACGGAGCTCAGGACGGCGAAGTGATTTTTACAGTGGGAAATCCCGGCAGAACAAACAGATTGAAAACCGTTTCCCAATTAAAATATTACCGCGATGTTGTTTACAAAAATTATTCATTTGCTTTTGACACTTACTACAATTTGCTCGAAAGCTTGAAGAGCAAATTCCCTGAACGCGCGCAGGAATTCGAAAAGATGAAGTTAAGAATCGGCAACGCACAGAAGGTTTTTCACTACACTTACAAGGGGCTGGCAAATCCCTATTTAATGGCTCGCAAACAAGCTTTTGAAAACAGTCTTAAAGACAAGGTGTTTGCCGACGAAAATTTGAAAAATCAATTCGGCGGAGTTTGGGACGCAATAGACCGCGTGGTAAAAGAAAGAACCAAATACGACAAGCAAATTACGGCTTTCAGATTAAACAGAATGTTTAGCTCGAGATATTTTTTCATCGCAAGGAAGCTTGTTAACCTTGCAAAACAATTAAAACTTCCGGAAGACAAAAGAGCCGACGAGTACAAGTCCGCCAAATTGGACTCAACAATTCAGGCAATTTTCCCTGACAAGTTCGATTATCCGGTTGAAAACGCCAAGCTGCAAGTTCAAGCGGACATCATTAGAATGAACCTCGGGGACGACAACGCCCTCGTAAAGTTAATGTTCGGCGATAACCATGGCAAAGCCGCCGCGGATTACGCGCTTAAAAATTCGCAAATAACCAAGAAGGAAGACGTAATTAAATTAGCCAAGGAAGGAAGCGAAGCAATTTTAACTTCGCAGGATCCTTTTATTCAATTCATCTTGAAAACTCAGGGCAAATTGAAAGACTTATTGAAGAAGTCGAAAGAAGCCGCCGACACGGAAAACATTCTTTCCAATCAGCTTGGCCGCGTAATGTACGAAATTTACGGCACTTCAATTCCGCCGGATGCAAATTTCACTTTAAGATTAAGCGACGGCGTTTTGAAATCTTTCGATTACAACGGCACAAAAGCCATTCCGCGCACCACTTTTTACGGCTTGTACAACAGGTATTTCGGCGCGGAAGGGAAGTACCCGTGGAATTTGCCCAAGCGCTGGCAAACTCCGCCGGAAGGATTGGACCTTTCCACTCCGCTGAATTTCATTTCCACGAACGACATTGTTGGCGGAAATTCCGGCAGCGCAATAATCAACAAAAACGCTGAAATCGTGGGGCTTGCCTTCGACGGAAACGTTAACAGCATAATCGGAAATTTCATCTACATGCCAAAGGACAACAGATGCGTCGCGGTGGCGTCCCAGGCAATTTTAGCCGCCTTAAAATACGCTTACAAAGCCGAGAGAATTGTTAAGGAAATTCAAACGGGGCGCATTCAAAAATAGATTTAAGCGAGCCGCGTAAATTTCCGCGCGGCTCGTATTTTTCTATCCGCTCTAATCTCCCCCCTCGAGCAATTTAATCATCTGGGCAGGGTTTTTTGTTGGCAGACTGCAAACGTAATTGCGGCAGACGTAAGCGACAGCGCCGGCAGTTGGCGCTTCGTAGGATTTAAGGAACGGGGCAATTTCAATCAATTTTTTTTGATTTGCCTTGCTCAGCAAAAGAACAACTTTATTGGGCGAGTAAAAATTCCGCAGCGCTTCAATCATTGCTTTTGTTTGAGCGTCGCTTAAATCGCCCGCTATTACTACTTCGGACGAAGCGCCCGCTTCAAAACCAAAGCCCGTAAGGAACGTCGAGTAAGCGGTAGGATTGCCCTCAAGCAAGCCCGCGTAAAGTTTGCTTAATTTTACAGCCTTTCCTTCGAATTTTTTGTTTGCGGTTAATTTCCCCAGCCGGACAAGATTCAGGTAAGCCATTGAATTGCTCGAAGGGACTGCGCCGTCGAAAAATTCCTTTGAGCGAGTAAGCAACTGTTCGGCTTCGTTCGAGGAAAAGAAAAATCCGCCTGCTTTGGCGTCCCAAAAATGCTTTACGAAATAATCGTTTAACTCAAGCGCCTTTTGCAAATATTTCAGCTCGAAGGAAGTTTCGTAAAGTTCAATCAAAGCGTTCAC
>JALWSN010000582.1 GCA_027080245.1 Ignavibacteriales bacterium
TCCTAAAATAGGCTTCTTCTTTCGTTCCGTAGGAATAGGACTTTGCGAGGGTTCCTTCTAAAATTTTCCGCCAGTTCTCGTCGTCCGAATTGTAAACAATTTTTCCGTTGGATTTTAACTGTCGGAAAAATTTGTTTTTCACGCTAACGTAATTTTCAAAATTCTCGTGGTAATCCATGTGGTCGGAAGTAATGTTAGTAAAAATGCCGATGTCAAAATCCAAATGGTCAATGCGCCCCAAATCTATTGAGTGAGAGGAAGCTTCCATTACGGCGGCTTTGCAATCTTCCTCAATCATTAACGCCAGCAGTTCGTTTATTTCGTGAGATTCGGGCGTGGTTAAACGCGAAGGAGCTTCCTTCTCGCCGATTAAATTCTTGTTTGTTCCTATTAAACCGGAAGAAACCCCGGCTTCTACAAAAATATTTCTAAGGAAATAAGTGGTTGTTGTTTTGCCTTTGGTTCCCGTAATGCCTATTAAAGTTAGCTTTTTCGAAGGGCTGCCGTAGAATAAGTCCGAAATTAAAGGCAAAAGTTTACGCGTATTTTTCGCTAAAATTTTAACGACATTGTTGACGGCAAAAATCTCGTCCGGAACCGCGCTATCGTCCTGCATTAAAACGGCAGCGGCTCCGTTGCTAATCGCCTGAGGAATGAACTTGTGCCCGTCGGTTTTGAATCCTTTGATTGCCACAAACAACGCGCCGGGCGTAACTTTACGCGAATCGATTGCAATACTTTTGATTTCCTTCTCTTCGGCGTTTCCCCAAACTTCAATTCCGGGAACGTTGTCTAACAATTTAGCAAGATTCATTCTACCTCGAACATCTTAAAATAATTTCTCTGCCTTTAAATATTTTTGCGCCCGGGGGAATGCTTTGCCATATTACCCTGCCGGCGCCTATTATTCTTACCTTTAAGCCCGTTTGCATTAGCTCCGAAATAGCTTTCCTTAAAGGCTTGTTTTGTAAATTTGGCATTCTCATTAGCTTTTTTAACTTCCTGAATTTTTTACGAATTCTTTTGTTTGATGGATCCGAAGTCGCAAACTTATTGGACGACACATTGCTAACTATTTTTTCCAAAAACTTATTTTTAATCTGCAGCGAACGATTTATTTCCCTTCGGAAAGCGTTTAACGAGTTGTCGTAATCTTCAATTCTACGCGCCACGTTCCTGAATATCGGAGCGGCTACTAATCCGCCGTACCTGCCTACCAAAGGCGAATCGACCAAAATTAAAACGACGTACTTGGGGCGCTCGGCTGGGAAAAATCCAATGAACGAGGAATTATAATACAACGAAGAATACTTGCCGTTAATTAACTTCTGCGACGTTCCGGTTTTTCCGCCAACAAGCAAATCCTTCAACTGAGCTTTTACGCCCGTTCCTTTTTCCACAACACCTACCATTAAATTTCTTATTTTGTTGGATGTTTCATTGGAAATCACCTTCCTGATTACCATTGGCTTGAATTCTTTTAATTTCCTTCCCGAAGGCGAAAGAATCTCCTTAACCAGCAAGGGCTTTAAGAGCTTGCCTCCGTTAACTAACGCCGCGTATGCCATCGCCATTTGCAAAGGCGTAACGGAAATTTCGTAACCGTGCGCAATAAAAGCTTTCGAAATCTTGCTGAACCTAACCGGCGCTTTTAACTTCCCCACCGATTCGCCCGGCAGCGGAACGCCCGTAATATTGCCGAAACCAAAAGCCCGTAAATATTTGTAGAAGTCTATTTTATTAATTCTCTCGCTCAACTTAGCTATCCCAATATTGCTCGAATACCACAACACTTCTTTTACTTTTAAGAATTTGTATGGATGGTCGTCCCGGATTCGCTTAATGCCTAAATACTTGAACGAGCCGTTCTCCGCGTTAATTACTTCGTTTGCATTCGTTAAACCTTTTTCGAACAACATTGCAAGCGTAATTGGTTTCATCGTCGAGCCGGGCTCGTAAGTAAAAGAAACCGCGCGGTCGCTTTGTTCTTCCAGTTTGTAAAGATTGTACTTGGCGGGATTGTAATTAGGGTAATTTGCCAAGGCAAGAATTTCGCCGTTTTCAGGATTCACAATTACGCCAACGCCCGCCTTGCCTTTGTATTTCTTTACTCCTTTAATTAATTCTTCTTCCAAAATCTTTTGAATTTCCACGTCGATTGTAAGGGAAATGTTCTTGCCGTTAACGGGTTGAACGGAATTCGATTTATCTACGGAAACCATTTTACCCAGCACATCCCTTTCGATTATTAAACGGCCGTCTTTCCCATTCAATAAAGATTGGAACTCCTTTTCAATTCCGCTCCTTCCTACGCCGGACTTGTCCACGTAACCAATTACATGAGCGGCTAAGCTCCCGTACGGGTAGATGCGGGCGGCGTCGTCAACTTCGCGCAATCGGTCAACCACAAAATTTTGCAGCTCGAGGGCGTATTTTTTGTCGACCTTCCTTTCAAGCCAAACTTGCTTGCGGGAACTTTGAAGAAGAGTTAAATAATACGACCGGGGCTTTCCGAAGACTTTACTGAATTTTGCCGCAATAACCGAATCGGGAACTTTTGCTTTGCTCATTCTGTTGTCCACAAAAAAAGAAACAGTGTTTTTGGAATAAGCAAAAAGCCTTTTGCGCCTGTCCAGAATTGAGCCGCGTTCGGCTTTAATTATTTTGGGCTTGAATTGCTGACGTTGAGCGTAATATTTAAGTGTGTCGTGCTCAACAATCTGAATT
>JALWSN010000583.1:0-2839 GCA_027080245.1 Ignavibacteriales bacterium
GTGTAAACATCATTATTTTAAATTTAATCGCGTTCTTTAGAGCGTGAATTTTTGACTAAAAAATATTTAAGAAATCGCTCCTGTCCAAAATACATTGCGATTCAATTTATTACGGACAGATGTGGCCCGAAGGCTAAGAGCCTAACATTACTTTTTATTTCAGTTTTGTAGTTGGTCTTTAGTTCTTGGTTCGTGGTTGATTTAATAAATGGCTAATTCTGAATTTTAAATTATTATATGATTACACTCAACCAAGTAAAATTCCAAATAATTTGGAATTTACGTTTAATAATTCAACAAGCGTTTGTAAACTTTGGAATTCTCCAATATTCCAACGGCGGTTTTAAATTGTTCGTCGAATTTCAACGATTCAACAATCCTGCCTTTTCGACCATTAATTCTTGCGGCTAATTCTTTGTAGATTTCAATTAAAATCTTTTCCTTGTTTATTTCAAGCGCACTTTCCTTTGCAAGGGAAATTTCATTTTTTAATTTCTCAATTTCACTTGTAAACTTTTTCAAAAACCTTTCGCTTGCAAAAAAATCTTCTAACTTATTTATTTGAGTAATGGCTTTAGTACGATATTGAAATTTTCGCTCTTTTAAATATCTCTTGAATTTCGCAAACAAAATATTCCCGTTCAATTTGTTCAATTTTATTTTTGGATGCTTGTTAAAATAATGCGTGGCAAATTTGAAAAAAAGTCCGCGCGCAAGCAATTCTTTCACAATCTCGGAGCTTGCTCCGCTTGCCACAATTGTGTCAGGCTTAATTCCGCCAGCCGAATAAACCAGCCGATGATGCTCCGTCCTATAGGATTTTGATTTTAATTGATGCGCGTTCGGAAACAATTTCTTATTTTTTGAATAATCAAGCTTTTGAATGCATCTACCGGACGGAGTGAAATACCTTGCCGTAGTTAGCTTAAGAGAAGTATGGTAGGAAAGAGGCACAATTGTTTGAACCAGCCCTTTGCCAAAGGATTTCTCGCCTAAAATCACTCCCCTGTCGTGATCCTGAATTGCTCCGGCAACAATTTCCGACGCCGAGGCGGAACCGCCATTAATTAAAACAACTAATTTCCTGTTGCCCGCAATGGGCGCTTCGCGCGAAATAAATTTTTTGTAACTATCCTGATTTCTTCCTTCAATCGACACAATCAGCTTGTTTTCGCCCAGAAATTTTTCGCACACGTCAATAGCTGCGTCTAATAATCCGCCAGGATTATCTCTTAAATCCAGAATAATTCCCTTGTAATCTCTTTTCTTTTTTAGGTCAAGTAAAGCGTTTTTTACTTCAATCCCGGCTGTTCTGTTAAATCCGCTTAATTTCAAATAAACTACGTTGCTATCCTGCGGAGCAAAGGAATAAAACGGCACGTTTTTAATGTGGATTTCTTCCGTAATAATATTGAAAAGTAAGGGTGCGGGCTCACCTTCCCGACGAACGGTTAACTTAACTTCGCTTCCCGGTTTTTTCTTCAAATAATTACCTAAATCGGGGTAATTCTCTTTTGTAATTTCAATTGAATCTACTTTTAATATTTCGTCTCCAATTCGCAAGCCCTGCCTTTGTGCCGGGTAGCCTTCAAAAATATCAATTATGGTGGCATGCCCGTTTTGAAAACCGACAGTGGCGCCAATGCCGCCGTACTTTCCACTTGTTATTGCCTCTACGTCTTTTTGTTTCCGCTCGTCAATAAAAACCGTGTACGGATCCAGCGACGAAAGCATGCCTTTAATCCCCGCAAGCATGAATTGCTCGGGATCTATTGGGTCAACGTAATTCAGGGTAATTTCCTGAAAAACCTTTCCGAAAATGTCGATGCTTTTATTTATTTTGAAAAAAATATCGCTGTCCTGCTGCACAAACCCAAGCAAAAAAATAGAAAGCGCTACTAAACTAAAATTTAATTTAGACTTCATTCTTTTTCCTTTCCAATTTTTCAACTATTGAAACAATTTCGGAATGAATTTCGCGAATATTCTTCAGTCCATTCAACTTAACAATTCTTTTTTCTTTTTCGCACAAGGAAAGGTAACCCTCGCGAACGCGTAAATAAAAATCCCTTTCGGAAACTTCAATTCTGTCCAAGCTGGCGTGCTCCCTAAGCGCCTTTCGTCTTTCAACTTCTTCAATGGGAATGTCAATAAAAAAAGTCACATCCGGTTCGGCGGAATTAATTGCAAACTCCTGCAATTTTGCCACAAAATCAATACTTAACTTCCTTCCAAAACCCTGGTAGGCAACCGAAGAATCATGAAATCTGTCAGAAAGAACATAAAATCCCTCTTTAAGGCGCGGCAAAATGAACTCGCGTACAAGCTGAGCTCTGCTTGCTGCAAAAAGCAATAATTCCGTTTCCTCGAACATTTCTGCGTTCTTTCTGTCCAGCAGTAAATCCCGAATTTTTTCGGAAATTTTTGTGCCTCCCGGTTCGCGGAGCACTTCTACCTTCCCCCCTTTTTTCAGCAAGTGTTCCTTTAGCAACTCAATTTGCGTCGTCTTGCCGCAAAAATCCAATCCTTCGAATGTGATAAACATGCTATCTCTTAATAATGTATTTTAATTTGCTTGGTTCAACGGATAAAAGCGTCATCTTTTCAGGAATTTGAACCTTGGGAGCAAGCGCTCCGGTTGTATCCAGCAAAGCTTGCGAATAATAAATTACGGCTTTAATTTTCTCCGGCTTAAGTTCGGCTAATTGATTTAATCCGCCCCGCAGCGAGACTTTTATTTTCGGCGGAAAAACTTCCAACATTCTGCCGTGAGGGACACTTTTAATTATCACCGGAATATCGCTAAACGTCTTGTCGGCTATTTTTTCTATTTTAATAA
>JALWSN010000583.1:2849-4942 GCA_027080245.1 Ignavibacteriales bacterium
AACGTCTCTAATTGGTTTTAAGTTAATCGGAATTTTTACTGTTTTCTTTAACCCGGAAAGATTTTTTTTCTCTGTAAAAACTTCTTTTAATCGTTTAACTTTTAGCCTCGGGCCTAAAACCCACACAGATTCCGGCTGCGCTGTTATTGGGTACGGAGCAATGAACCCCTCTTTCGGCGTGAATTTGACATTGGAAAAATTCACCTTTATTCTTTTCCTTGCGGAAGGGGCGACGGTTAAAGAAATAATCGGCGGAGCAATTTCAATTATTTGAAGATTAGAACTTAACCAGCTATTTGAATTAATAAAATTTTTAGTGACTATTCTTCTTTTCCCCTTCCGATTCTTAATGTCGATTACAAACCTTGGCGAACGCCCGAACAAAATTTGACCCAGCAGCCAACCTTCCCCTTTTAAACTAATCGCAACCAAACTATCGGATAAATCGCTAATTACGTAACCTTCAGGAACGTTCTTAAATTCAACTGGGAAATTCTGCGTAGTAAAAAAATCGTGCGAAAGAGAAACAAAAACCCACAACATCAGGGAAAAAATCGAAATGAGCGAGATTGTTAAAATTTTCTTTTTCATATTTTAAATATAAGAAACCCCACAATTTGTGGGGCAAGTAATTTCGAAAATTAGAAAAAAATTATCTGATTTTTTCAAAACATTCCAAAAGGAAAGTCCGATTGGCTTTAGAGATTTGCCTTCCTTTAATAGGAAAGTTCTCAATCTGCCTAGCTAACCGTCTCAATTGGTGAACGTTCATTTTTTCCAGCTCGCTTAAGTCCGGAAGATTGCCTTCAAATAAGGGTTGGGTAATTTCGGGCTCTTCGGCTTCTTTCGGAACCAGCGCAGGTTTTTCTTCCTCTACTTTTTCCCGAACCGTCGCAGCGGGAGGTTCTGCTTCGAATACAATCGTTTCTTGCTCCCTTTCATCCGGTACAGGGCGCGGTATTTTGGAAGTAAAATTTTTCAGAGTCACAATCCCATCAATTTGTCCGTCGGGCCGGGGAATAACGTGCGCCGAAACTAATTCGCCTACTCGTTGCGCAGCTGCCGCACCGGCGTCCACAGCGGATTTAACAGCGGCAACCTCGCCTACAATTCTAATATTAATCAATGCGCCAGTGGCGCGCTCTTTTGCAATAAGCTTAACGTTAGCCGCTTTTAGCATCGCGTCAGCGGCTTCGATTGCGCCAACAAGCCCTTTGGTTTCAATTAAACCAAGCGCTTCTAACATTTGTTACGCCCTTATTTTTCAGGCCTTTTCGGAAGAATCAGCTCCACGTCGGAATGAGGTCTCGGTATTACGTGAACCGAAACAAGCTCTCCAACCCTCTGAGCCGCGGCTGCTCCGGCGTCGGTGGCAGCTTTAACGGCGCCTACGTCCCCTCTTACCATTACGGTAACGTAACCGCCTCCGATTGTCTCTTTTCCAATAAGTTCAACTTTTGCGGCTTTAACCATTGCGTCGGCAGCTTCAATCGAGCCAACCAACCCTTTGGTTTCAATCATTCCAAGTGCGTCTAAAGTCATAGATATGCTCCCAAAATTAGTGAATATCTTACTCGAAAATAAATCAATAAATTAAGAATGTCAATGTTTTTGCCTCTTAATTATTCAATTATTTTAACCTCGGTAAATTTTTTTAAAATTTGAAATAAGCCAATAAGGTCTCTTTGTCTTTGTGGCTTTTGTGTTATTAAGGTTTGAATTTCAAAAATAAGCTTAGATTTTGTGGAATTTAATCAAAACTTAAAATATCTATTTTCTGGCGCTCCACTAAACTCCCCATTTATGCATTTATCCAGCTTGTCGCGGCGTAGCCTGAACGAAGTGAAGGCGTAGACGGATTGTCCAACCATCCAATAACCCAGCTTGTCGCGGCGTATCCCGCAGAATGCGGGAGAAGACGGACCTGTCGCGTCGAAGTAAAGCGAAGCGCCCCGCAAGATGCGGGGAAGACGGATCATCTGAGCATTCATCCCCAAATTCTCACCGGCTATTCAAATAATCCTCCAGAATCACTGCGGCGGCTTCTTTGTCAATTAATGATTTGTCCCTCCGTTTTTTACGCGAAGTAACGC
>JALWSN010000583.1:4952-10751 GCA_027080245.1 Ignavibacteriales bacterium
AAGTAACGCTTAGAAGAATTCGCTCCGAGGCAATGGAGGAAGAATAGCGCTCGTCAACAAATTCAATTTCCAGCTTAAATTCTTTTGCCAGTTTTTCTTTAAACTTTTCTACTTCCGCAGTAAATTCGTACTTGCTCCCATTTTCTTTCAATGGGTAACCCAGCAAAATTTTGCCCGCTTCTTTTTCTGCAATTATTTTACGAATCTCCCTAATTAAATTGTCGTCATTCTTCAATGTAACTAATGGAATTGCAAACATATTTAACGGATCGCTAACCGCCACTCCCACTCTTTTACTGCCGTAGTCAATTGCAATAATTCTTTTTTCCATTTAAGAATAAAACCTCTCGGCGTGAAAAATATTTGGCGAGCTTTTTAATCTTTCTATTAAATGATTCAAATGGTTTAGATCGGAAACGTAAACGCTTACGGTGCCTTCGAAATACGAATCGTGAGAACTGATGTTAACCGATTTGATATTAGTATTTTTGTAATTGGTAATGCTGTTCGAAATCGATTGCAAAATGCCGGGCTTGTCCTCCCCCCTTATTTTAATAGCCGCTACAAAAAAGGAGCCTTCGGTTTTTGGCCAAGCCACAGGCACTAATCTGTCTCCATGCTTTTCCAACAAAGAAATTAGATTTTTACAATTTTTTCTGTGAATCTTAATCCCCTCTCCAATTGTAATGAACCCGACAATAGGATCGCCGGGAATGGGATTACAGCATTTTGCGTAAGTGTAAATTATTCCCTTATGTTCGCCTTCAACCAACACTCCGCCAGCCGCGCCGCGAGCAATCGAAGCAAACTTGTCGAATTCCAGATCCTTAACGTCGCTCTCTTCTGCCTTTTCCGTTTCCGGATTCAACACGGCGTCCAGGTCAACTTGCCCCTTTCCAATGGCAAGGAAAAATTGCTTCGTATTGTCGAACTTTAATTTATTAGCTAACTTTATTAATTGATCGCCGTTAAACGTTAATTTTAATTTTTTGATTTTCTTCTCCCATAAACTCCGCCCTGCGTTAACAATCTCGTCCTCTTCTCTTTTAATGAACCGTCTGATGCTCGTCTTAGCTTTGTGAGTCTTTACAAAATTTAACCACCCTGGGTTCGGGTGTTGATTTTTGGAAGTCAGAATCTCAACTCTGTCTCCGCTGTGCAAAATAGTATTTAACGGAACAATCTTATCGTTAACCTTTGCGCCAATACAATGGTAACCTACTTTTGTGTGAATCTGAAAAGCAAAATCAACGGGCGTCGAATTAATGGGCAGCCTAACTAAATCCCCGGCAGGAGTAAAAACGTAAATTTCATCCTGGTAAAGGTTTAATTTGAAGCTAGCAAGCAATTCTTTAGTGGCTTCGTCGCGGTTGGCGCTTTCAAAAATTTCCCTTACCCAATTAACCCACTCTTCAATATCCTGTTCTTTAGAAAAGCTTTCTTCTTTGTACTTCCAATGCGCCGCAACGCCTTTTTCGGCAATTTCGTGCATTTTTCTTGTTCTTATTTGCACTTCAACCAACTTGCCTTCCGGTCCTACAACCGTAGTGTGCAAAGATTGGTAATTATTTTTTTTGGGAATTGAAATGTAATCCTTGAACCTGTCGGGAATAGGCTTGTAAAGTTCGTTAACTATTCCCAAAACGTAATAACATTGGTGCGGGTCGTCGTCCTCCAGAATAATTCTAATAGCCAACAAATCGTAAATACCCTCGAAAGTAGTGTTCCTTTTAATCATCTTCCGGTAAATGCTGTAAAGATGTTTGGGTCTGCCGGTAATTTCAAACCGCAGTCCAAGTTCTGTCAGGCGTTTGTAAATAGGCGTTTTGAATTTGTTAATGTAAGTTTCGCGCTCTTTTCTTTTGTCCTTTATCTTTTGGGCTATGTCTTCGTAAGCTTGCCTGTTAAGATATTTAAAGGCAAGGTCCTCAAGCTCCCATTTAATACGTCCCAAACCAAACCGATGTGCAAATGGCGCATAAATTTCAAGGGTTTCCTTTGCTATGCGTCTTTGTTTTTCCAACGGCATGAAATCCAACGTTCGCATATTGTGTAGCCTATCGGCAAATTTTACCAACATCACTCGAACGTCTTTAACCATCGAAAGAAGAAGTTTACGGTAATTATCCGCTTGATTAATATTCTTGCCTCTAAAAACGCCTGTAATTTTTGTAACGCCGTCAACTATTTCGGCTACTTCTTTGCCGAATTCCTTTTCAATAAATTCAAGGGAATAGTCGGTATCTTCCACAACGTCGTGCAACAAAGCTGCAACAACTGAAATATCATCGAGCGGAATTTCTTTAGCCACAATCAAAGCCACCTCAAAGGGATGAATCAAATATGGTTCTCCCGAGAGGCGATAATGATTCTTGTGCGCCTCAGCAGCCAAACGAAACGCTTTTGAAATAAGCTTTTCATTAACAGTATTTAGGTTAGCGTTGCATACGTCAAGCAGTTCGTTCAGCAAGCGTTTGGATTTAATTGCGGCTATTGCCATTGCTAAACTTCCTTTAATTACAATACCATATTAGCAAATTATTTTTTTAAAATCACTACTTCAACAACTTTTTAACTATCATTTTTTTAAGTTGTTCCAGTTTTACCCTTCTTTTATTGAGCAACGCTTGTTGGCGGGCTGTTCCAGCTTTTATTTGCAAGGCTTTCTCACATTCATCCAACGCTTCGTTTAGCTTGTTCAAATAGAAAAGATTAAATGCAATCTTCGAACGAATTACTCCTTCCTGATAATTAACATTTCTACCGGTAGCTTTGTAATCTTTCAAAAGCAGTCTGAATTGCTCAACAGCTTTTACTTTGTTGATGTGTGAATAAGCGTGAGCAAGGGCATCGCGGAAAAAACGCGAATTAGGGTAAAGCTCCAAACCTCTTTTTCCGCTACTAACAGCTTGCTCAATTTTTCCTTTGTGAATGTAAATCCAAATTAGAGACTCAAACCCCAACGGACGAAGCAAGTTTCCAGCCCCTTTAATTCCTCTTTTAATCAGATTAATTCCAATTGAATTTTTTTCTTTAGAGGAAAACCAACTTAAAGATTTTAATTTGTCGTTTAGCCAAAACCTGTAAGAACCAATAACCACAAGGGCTTCGGGATAACCGGGGTCGAACTTTACGCACTCGTTAAAATCGTCTACCGCCGCAATGCTGTTTGTAAAGGCGTTAAAATAATTCTTTTGAATCAAATTGTAATAAGCCGAAATGGCTTTCCACGCGCCAGCTAAAAAATAATTTTCCGCGCTTTCTTTTACGCTCAGAATCGAGTCGATTAAAGTTCCCGCTTTTACAAGGTTGCTCTCCACAAGCTGCGAATTTATTGAGGTTTCAAAATCCAGACTTTCCGAAATTTGGTTAAATGCTGTCAGCAAATAAGGCAGGGGATAATTCGGCAGATGTTTTGTTAATATTTCATTGTACCTTTTTGCCTCGGAGTAATTGTTAACGATTGTTTGTTGAACTGAACTTTGAGCAAGGTAATGAACTTCGGGATTGGTTAACGTTTGCGCCGAAGTCGTTAAAATTAAAATCAGAAAAAAATTAAAGAGTACCGTACGTCCTATCGCCTGCATCTCCGAGTCCGGGTAAAATATAGCCATGTTCGTTTAATTCTCTATCCAAAGCCGCAATAAACAAAGGAACGTCGGGGTGATCTTTTTCCATTCGCCTTACTCCTTCCGGCGCGGCAATTAATCCAGCGAAAAGGATTTCCTTTGCCCCTTTATTTTTAAGGTATCCAATTGCCGCTGACGCGCTTCCCCCTGTGGCAAGCATTGGATCCAGCACTATTACTTTAGAAATTTCCAGATCTTTTGGCGTTTTGTAATAATACTCAATAGGCTCAAGTGTAACCTCGTCCCGCTTTAATCCGATGTGTCCAACTTTTGCTTCGGGAATCATTTCAATAAACGAACTCACGAAACTTAAACCTGCGCGCAGCACCGGAACCAAAACAATTTGTTGCTTTAATAAATACCCCGTCGTTTTTTCGAGGGGAGTTTCAACCTCAATTTCTTTAAGCGAAAAATTTTGAGCTATTTCAATCACAAGCGAATAAGCTATTCTTCTCAGTGCCAATCTGAATTGGTATTCTCGCGTGTTCTTGTTACGAAGGATTGTAATATCCCTTTTTACTAGTGGGTTTTTTACCAAATGCAAATTCTTCATTTTAAATTCCTTTAGCTTTTCTACCCAAAGCGGAAAGCAAATTAACAAACGGAGCTTTGGGCGGCGTGTAATTAAAATTAATGTTAGCCAACGATTGCGCTTTTGCACCTTGATAAATTAGAGCGGAAATTAAGTCCGCCATTCCCGCCGCTTGATCCGCCCCGAAAAACGAAGCGCCTAATATTTTGTTGCTTTCTTTTTCAAAAATCAGCTTGCCGAAAATTTTCTTGCTACCGGGCATAACCTTAATAATGTTGTTCATCACAGCCGTTACCACAGAATAACTGAATCCGTAATTATTAGCTTCGGGTTCCGTTAGTCCAACAGTCGAATAAACATTGTCGAAAATTTTAACCGCGGCATTACGAACCACAGGTTCAACGAACTGGTTATCCCCGGCAGCATTGGCTCCGGCAGCGTGCCCGAAAACATGCGCGTAATTTGCCAGAGGTATGTAATCGTATTTACCGGTAATCCTGTTAATAATTTCCGTATTGTCCCCCGCCGCAAAAATAAATTGGTTGGAAGTTCTTGCTCTCTTGTCAATCTTAATTCCGCCGAATTTTCCAATTTCAATCTGCGCTTCTTTCGCCAATGTGTTGTTGGGCGCAACGCCAAGCGCCATAAGGGCTACGTCGCACTCAATTAGCTCTCCATCAATATTTACGCCCTTGAGCTTGTCGTCGGTTTGAATATATTTTGCTTCGAAAGTTTTCCCGATGAATCTAACGGAGTTTTTTTCAAGAGTTTGTTTTATTAAATGTTGAATTTCCACTTCGGCGTTGGGCAAGGGATTTTCCGCAATGTCAAGAACAGTAACATTTTTGCCCAAACGTTTAAATGCTTCAGCGGCTTCAAGCCCAATGTAGCCGGCTCCAATTATTAAAACATTTTCAATTGTATTGGAGTCAATAAATTTTTTAATCTTAACAAAATCCATTACGGATTTTAAAGTAAATACGTTTGTTAATTCCGAGCTCAAAAACGGAAGTCGCTTTGCTTTTGAACCCGTTGTTAATATTAGTGAATCGTAATCGAAAAGCTTTTTCTGCCCGGTTTTATTATTCAAAACCTCAACGAACTTTTCTTTAGGATTAACAGAGGTTACAAGATGATTGAGAAAAACGTCCACACCTTTTTTTTCTTTAAAAGAAACGTCGTCGAAAAAAACAATATTTTTGTAGCTTTCAATTTCGCCCGCCAAAACGTAAGGTAGTTCGCACGTGCCCGTAGAAATAAAATCCCCCGCCTCAAATAAAAGAACTTCGGCGTTTGGATTTGTTCTTTTTGCTTTTGCCGCAGCTGCGGGACCCGCGGCGTTGCCGCCAACGACAATTATTTTTTTAGCCTTAATTATCATTTTGATTCCTTGTTTATTGGAATATCCAAACCGATTAATCGCGTAGACCCGTCGGGAAAAACAACTTTAAGTAAAATTGATTTCCCTTTGTTTTCATTTATTGCCTTTTTGAATTCTTCCACGTTTTTAATTTTAATGTTTTGAACTTTCACAATTAGCTCGCCCGCCGAAAGCCCTTGCTCGTCGGCTCTGCTGTAACTTTCCACTTTCTTAATCATTATTCCGCCGTCGCTTTTGTATTGATTAAGTTCGGCTTC
>JALWSN010000584.1 GCA_027080245.1 Ignavibacteriales bacterium
CTAAAACTGCAATGCTGCCGATGACCGACTTCGGACTGATGCAAATTACAAGGCAGAGAATCAGGGAGAACATTCTGCAATCAATTTACGAAACTTGTCCTTACTGTAACGGCACGGGCTTGCTGGTTAAAAAAGAAAACATCATTTACCAAATTGAAGAGTGGCTTAAAAAGTACAAAATTCAGGCTAAGGAAAAAAGTTTGAGGTTGGTCGTTCATCCGTCGGTTGCCAAGGAGCTGCGGCAAGGCCGCTTCTCGCCAATATTTAAATTCAGATTAAAATATTTTTTCAGACTGAAATTGGAAGAGGATATTAATGTTAGCCCTAGCAGTTTTAAGATTTATTCCAGAAGGACCAGCAAATTGCTGACCGAAGAATAGCGTTGGTTTTCTTGGCTCGGTTTTATTATTTTTGATTAACTTTTTAAAGAGGAAAATTAAATTTTGAGGTAAGAAAATGAAAAAGACGAAATTATTTCCTGTTCACGAAAAATTAGGCGCAAAAATTGTTGAGTTTGCCGGCTTTGCCATGCCGGTTCAATATCGTTCAATAATAGAAGAACATTTAGCCGTAAGGAACAGCGTGGGGGTGTTCGACGTTTCGCACATGGGCGAGGTGATTGTGAAAGGCGAAAAGGCGCTCGACTTCGTGCAGTACATTACCGTTAACAACGCCGCCAAGTTAACGCCCGGCAGGGTTCAATACTCGGCAATGTGCTACCCCGACGGCGGAATAGTTGACGATTTGCTCGTCTACAAAATTAGCGACGACGAGTTCATGCTGGTGATTAATGCTTCGAACATCGAGAAGGATTTTAACTGGATGAACGAAAATAATAAGTTCGGCGTGGAATTAAGAAACGAAAGCGACGAGTTCTCCCTTTTGGCTGTGCAGGGACCTAAATCCCAAGAGACTATTCAGAAAATAATCGACAAGCCGTTGGACATTGAATATTACCATTATTTTTACGCCAACGTTGCCGGCGTGGATATGCTGGTCTCCTGCACGGGCTACACTGGCGAGCTGGGCTACGAGCTTTATTTTAAGGGCGACGAAAAAACAGCCGAACATGTGTGGAACACTGTTTTTGAAGCTGGCAAGGAGTTTAATATTCAACCCGCCGGATTGGGCGCAAGGGATTCCCTTCGCTTGGAAATGGGCTATTGCCTTTACGGTAACGACATCGACAAAACCACAAATCCGCTTGAAGCGGGACTTGGCTGGATTACAAAATTGAAAAAGGGAGAATTCATTGGAAGGGAAGCTCTGCTGAAGGTTAAAGAAGAAGGCTTGAAACGTAAGCTTGTTCCAATGGTTTCAGACGAGCGGGCTTTCCCGCGCCACGGTTACGATTTGAGTAAGGATGGTAAGGTTGTCGGTTACATTACCAGCGGCACGGTTAGCCCGGTTTTGCAAAAGCCTATTGCGCTGGGCTACGTTGACGTCCAATTTGCCAACGAAGGCGAAACGGTTAACTTTGTGATTCGCGGTAAGGAAATTCCGGCTAAAATTGTTACTCTGCCGTTTGTGAAAAAATCTTAAGCAATTGTTGAATTTGAATTTTGGAAGAAAATTAAAATAAATTGAATTGTAGCGCAGATTGCTTAGCCCCCCGCAAAATGCGGGGGGCGGGCAATCTGCGAAAAGCTCTTTAATTTGTTGACCGCCGAAGGGAATTGAAGCATTAAGCCAAATGAGAAAACTAAGGCAAGCTTCGGGAAGTGATTTCAGCTTTTCGGCTCAGATTGAAATTGCGACTCAATTGTAACGCGGATTGCTTAGCTTCCCCCGCAATTTGCGGGGGAAGCGGGCAATCTGCGACAAACATTTATTAAAAAATATTTTACTAAAACTTAAAAACTGTAAAGACTAAAAGTAAGATTAAAATGAAATTGAATGTTTTATTTTCGCCCGCAAATGTGGACGAGCTTTATTTTACGAAGAAAACCGTTGTAATGGCTGACCCGTTGAGAACATCCTCCACAATAGTTTACGCACTGGAGCAGGGCGCCCGGGAAATAATTCCCGTTGAGTCCGTTGATTTTGCGGTAAAAGTCTCGGGCGACGCTTTCGGCGGACAGACTTTACTTGCTGGCGAAAGGAACGACGTAAAAATTGAAGGATTTGCGCTTGGCAATTCTCCGCAGGAATTTACCGAAGAAACCGTTAAAGGCAAATCCATTATTCTTTACACAACAAATGGAAGCAGGGCACTTGTTAAAGCCAAATTCGCTGAAAATTTGTTCGTTCTCTCCTTTAACAATCTGGAAGCGGTGGCTAAATTGCTTTTGGAGTTGAACCGCGACGTTGAGATACTTTGCGCCGGAAACAACGGATTATTTTCTCTGGAAGATTCCGTTTGCGCTGGCAGACTAATCAACAAAATCCTATTGAATTCCAAAGGAGTTGAATTTACCGACTCGGCGCTTGCGGCTCTGGAATTAAATAAAAAATTTAAGGGTAATCTTATTACGTTTTTGAAGAAGACCGAAAAAGGCAAAGCGCTTATAAGCAGCGGCGCCGGCGAAGACGTTGAATTCATTGCAAAATTAAGCGAATCTTTAATTGTGCCCGCGTACGACTCTGGCGTAATTAAAAATTATTAGTTGTAAGTTAAAAGCTCTGGAATGGCTAAAAAGAAAAAAAATAGCGCAAAGAAAAATCCGGAATATTTTATTTCTCCCGAAAACAAAGTGAAACTTGTCGGCGTTTTTTTTGCAATTGCTTCGGTATTTGTTTTTTTAAGTATCCTTTCCTATTCCCGTTTCGATTGGTTCATTGCCGATTACGGCTTTTTTGATTTGTTCAAAGTCTTTGGCGGCAATCCCGAATTCAACGAAAGGTTATTAGCCATTCACAATTGGATGGGAATTTTCGGCGCTTACGTTTCTTATTTCCTTGTGATGAAAACAATCGGCTACTTTTCAATTGTTATTCCGATTATTTCGTTTGTCTGGTCGATGTCAATTCTCGGCAAAAAAGACTACGCGCTTGCCCTTAAAACTTCCAATGTGTTGCTTTCCATTGCAATCTTGCTGGCTACGCTTTTCGGCGCGCTCAGGTTTGCGCCGGATATTCAATTGTTTACCGAAACAAAAGAACTTGCCGGCAACGTGGGGGATTTTTTCGGCAAAGGACTGGCTTTGTTTTTAGGCGGATTAGGTTCGGTACTGGTTTTATTGGCTTTGCTTATTGTGATTGTAGTTTTCTCCTTTAATATTCCTGTTTCCAGATGGTTCGGAAAATTGAAAGAAAAATTTTCCGAAGAGCAAGAACAAACCGAAGAAAAATCCGGCAAGGACTTAATGGAGGAAGAAAAAAGAAGGCTTAAAAAAATTGAGGAACTTTCCACGAGAAAAAGAAAAAGGAAAAATATTGGTGAAACTCCCGAACCCGATATTAAAATAATCCGTAAAGACGTTGAAGAAATTGTGGAGGCGGAAGACGTCGACCCTATTACTGAAACCAAAGATTTGGAAAAGAAAAAGCCCGCACCGGAGGAGGAGCCTATTGACGTCATGAAGGAGGAGCGGCTGCCGGAGCAATGGGAAGAAAAATTGAATTACAAACGTCCCGATATTAATTTGCTCAAAATGCGCCCCGAAGAAAGCGCGCAAATTTCCGAGGAGGAACTTAAACGTAACGCAGAGTTGCTGAAGGAAAAATTAAAATTGTTCGACATTACAATAGAGAACATTTCTGTCACTCCCGGTCCGGTAGTTACTCTTTACGAAATTGTGCCTTCGCCGGGAATTAAAATAAGTAGAATTGTAAGTTTGGAAAACGACATTGCACTGGCTCTGGCGGCGCGTGGCATTCGAATAATAGCGCCCATCCCGGGTAAAAGCGCAATTGGAGTGGAAATTCCAAATGCAAAAGCCGCTTTGGTAACGGCGCGCAGCGTTCTGTCCAAAATTACTGAAACCGACGCCGAACTGCCAATGGCGCTTGGCAAAACAATTTCCGGCGACGTTTACATTGCGGATTTAGCCACAATGCCGCATCTTTTAATTGCAGGCGCAACCGGTTCAGGCAAAAGCGTTGGCATTAATATGATTATTAACAGCCTCCTTTTCTCGAAAGACCCTTCGGAAATTAAGTTTGTGATTGTTGACCCCAAAAAGATAGAGCTTTCTTACTACAAACATTTGCGTAAGCACTTCCTTGCTGTTTCGCCGGATATTAACGAGGAGATTATTACCAACCCGCAGAACGCTTTAATTGCTTTGAAAGCCGTTGAATTTGAAATGGAAAAGCGTTACGACAAATTGGCTAAAGCCGGTGTTAGGAACATCGTGGATTACAACAAAAAAGTTACTAATCCCAAAACAAAGCCTCCGGATGCCGACGGCGTTAAGCATTACAAAATGCCTTACATTATTGTAATAATCGATGAGCTTGCCGATTTAATGATTACCTCGGGCAAGGAAGTTGAAGAACCAATCGGAAGGCTTGCTCAGCTTGCCCGCGCCGTTGGAATTCATTTAATTGTCGCAACACAACGCCCCTCAGTTAACGTAATTACTGGTGTAATTAAAGCCAACTTCAGCGCAAGAATAGCTTACAAAGTGGCTACAAAGATTGATTCCCGAACAATCCTGGACATGAACGGAGCCGAGCAATTATTGGGCAAAGGGGACATGCTCTTTTTGCCCGTTGGCGTTCCAAAACCCATTAGAATTCAGAATGCTTTTATTTCAATGGAAGAAGTTGAAAAAGTCGTTGATTCAATTTACACTCAACAGGGATACTCCAAAAGATTTTTGCTTCCGTCGATGTTCGAAAAAAAAGCCTCGTCCGGAGGAAATTTTTTAAGCGAAGTCGACCCGATGTTTGAGGATGCGGCAAGAATTATTGTAAAGTACCAACAGGGTTCGGTTTCCCTTTTGCAGCGTAGGCTTAAGCTGGGTTACGCCCGCGCCGCGAGAATAGTTGACCAGCTTGAGCAGGCGGGAATCGTAGGCGCTTCACTGGGAAGCAAAGCCAGGGAAGTGCTTGTTGAAAGCGAAGAAGAATTGGAAACTATTTTAAGATCGTTGTGAAAGCCGTTAAATTATTTTTACTGATTGCAGTCCTTTCCTTTCAGCTTTTCGCGCAGTCCGCCGGAACAATCCTTAACAAAATTCAACAAAAATACAATTCGTACGAAAACATCTCGGCGGAATTCAAACAATTTAATCTAAAGCAAACCGCCCCAGCGCTCAAAGGCAAAATATTTTACTCTAAAGGAAAAGTAAAACTCCTTTTGCCCGCGGCTCAAATTGTAATTATTAAGGACACCGTCTGGAACTACAACAAAAAATTAAATCAATTGGCGATTTCCTTGAACGAAGAGGAAAAGCCTTTGTTCGATTTCGGAAATTTTAGCAAGGATTTGTTGAGAAATTTCAATGCTTCGGTTCGGAAACGAAAGAATTTCTTTGAGATTATTTTAACGCCTAAAGGGAACAATTTCGAATTCGAAAAGCTAAAACTCATCGTTGGAAAAAATTTTTTGATTCGCTCCGTTCAGGCAAAGGGGGAATCGTTTAATAGAGTTAAAATAGATTTTGAAAATTTTGGATTTAACAAAATTACTAAAAGGAATTTTTTTAAAATTAAAGTCCCAAAGAATTGTAGAATCATCGATTTAAGATAAAGTTAATTAAAAACGAAGAAAACAAAATGAACAAAAAATTGTTAAACAAAGCCCTTGGTTTTTTAATTCCGTTGCTTCTGACGGCGGCTTTTCTTTACGCGGCTTTTAGAAATATCGACTTAAACAAAGTAGTGGCGGACATTAAAAACGTCAGGCTAAATTACCTTGCTTTGTTTGTCTTTTTGTTTTTACTTTCGCACATTATTAGGGCTATTCGTTGGAAATACATTATTTATTCCGCAAAGAAGGACGCAAAATTAATTCACCTTTTTGGCGCCACGATGATTGGCTACGGTGTTAACGCCGTTGTGCCCCGTCTTGGCGAAGTTTACCGCGCAGTATTTTTAGGTAAGTGGGAAGGAATTTCAAGAACTTCAATGTTCGGAACGGTGATTGTTGAGCGAGTAATAGACATTTTGGCTCTGGCGTTTTCCGTGTTGCTAAGCGCGTTGTTTTATTCGGGAAATTTGTATTCTCAAATTTATTGGTTGAAATCCGCCGTTCAACTGGCTTTTATTTTTATTACCGCCACAATTTTATTGATTATCGGGCTGGTGATTTTCAAGGAAAAATTTAGCGCCATTATTTTAAAACTTGTTGGAACCGTTTCAAAAAAAGCCGCCGAAAAATTGAACTATTTGTTCTCTACGTTAATCGAAGGCTTTGCAAGCTTAAAAGGCGGTTGGAATTATTTTGTAGTAATTGCCTTAACGGCGGTAATAATGTTTCTTTACGGGCTGAATTCTTATGTGGGATTTTTTGTTCTCGGAATGAACGAGATTCAAAAAGTGACGTTTGGAATGGGCTGGATTTTAATGACAATAAGCGCGTTCGGAGTGGTAATACCAACTCCCGGCGGATTGGGCTCTTACCATTTAATAGCTATTTCGGTTCTTACGCTTCTGTTTAACTTTAATCCCAGCATCAGCGGCGCTTACGCAATTGTAACCCATATTGTGGCTTACGCTATTTTTGTGGCTTCACCGTTTTTCTTCGTTTTTTGGGTTAACAGATTAAGAGCGACGCGCGGGGAGGAGACTCTGAATTTTATTACGGTATTTAAAAGTTCCGCTCGGCAGGAAGAGCTTTGAAATTTTTTATTTTGAATGAATTGTTGTTGACGGGTAAACGGAAAATCCGGAAAAGTTTAAAAGGAAAACAAACTAATGAAAATTAAATACGCTTTTACAATACTTTTTTTCGTCTTTTCATTTAGGGCTTTCGGGCAAGTGGAAGTTTCGGCTGGAATGGGACTTTCTTATTTTTTCGACGGGGATTTGCGGGATTACGTAAACGAATTGACTTCAAACTCCTCCCTGAAATCGTTTAATTCCCAAGTGGAGTTTTTCGGCGAAATTGATTTGCCGAAACAAAGTTCTTTTGAGTGGGGTTTGGAATACGCTTATTCCATTTTTTCTTTTCATTACGATTTCGGTCCTTCGCTTTACGATTTAATTTTGAACAGCCACAAACCAACTCTTTTTTACTATTACGTAATTAGGGGAAAGGGTTACGAGTTTAAATTCGGCGGGGGATTGGGAGTAAGAATTCTTCAATTCAAGGAAAAACTCCCCTACATTGTTACGTACGATTCTCACGCGCTTTTAGGATGGGGAACTGCGCTTAAAACGCAAGCACTAACGGCTCTCGGTAATAATTTGTTTGCAGTAATTGCGGCTAACTTCAGATGGGACGCGCCAGGAACTTACCAAAAATCGTTAAACCAACTATATGGAGGTTCCTCGCGACTGGGAACTCAAATTAATTTTAACTCTATTTCTTTCGGACTTTTAGTGGGATTAACTTACAAATTTTAAGGAGTTACAGTGAACTTTGTTGAAGCAATCTTTTTAGGAATTATTCAGGGGCTGACGGAATTTTTGCCCATTAGTAGCACGGGGCATTTAACTTTAGCCGGCAAACTGATGGATTTAATTTCAAGCGCTCACCCCGAACGCTGGACGGCTTTCATTGCGGTAATCCAATTGGGAACTTTGCTGGCGGTAGTGGTTTATTTTTGGAAGGATTTGGTTTTAATAGTTAAAGACTTTCTAAACGACAATCTTTTAAACCGCAAAAAATTCAGCGGGCAAAGCCTTAACTCGAAATTGGGTTGGTACATTATTATTGGCTCGCTTCCGGTGGCGATAATTGGGCTTGGGTTTAAAGATGCAATTGAAGGAGCGTTCACTAAAAATCTTTACGTAATAGCCTCAAGCTTAATTGCATTGGGAGTGATTTTGGGGATCGCTGAAAAGTTCGGAAATTTCAAAAAGGACCTTTCGAAAGTCAATTGGCTTTCCGCCTTGTTGATTGGCGTTGCGCAGTCTTTCGCTTTAATTCCGGGTTCCTCCCGTTCCGGAACAACAATAACAATGGCTTTGTTTTTGGGATTCGAAAGGGAAACGGCGGCAAGGTTTTCTTTCCTGCTTAGCATTCCCGCGGTTTTGGGTAGCGGACTTCTGGAATTTTACCAATCGCTTTCTTACATTGATTATTCAAATGGTTTGAACCTTGCCCTTGCAACTTTGTTTTCCGCCGTAAGCGGTTATTTTGCAATTGGATTTTTGCTCAAATATTTGAAAACCAACTCGACGTACGTCTTTGTTTTTTACCGGATTTTAATTGGCGTTGTTATTTTGCTCCTTCTTTATTTGGGAACCGTTACGCCTTGATTTTTACATTCCGTAAAATCAGTTTGTGGCGGCGTTGTCTTGTTTGTTAATTTAAAATAAATTTACCTTTTTGATTTTGAAATTTTAAGGAGGATTGAAATGAAGAAAACATTGTTCTTTTTTCTGATTGCCGGACTTCTGTTGGGCTGTTCAAAAAACGCTAAGAAGGAACCAGCCAAAGAGGCTGCGGTTCAACCCAAGAAGAAAATGAGTAAATTCGAGGCGAAAGTGAAAAGCTTAATAAACATAAAACCCGACGAAATGTTGGTAGCCAAAATTAAAACCAACATGGGAACAATGGAGTTAAAGCTTTACCCGCACAAAACCCCAATGGCGGTGGAAAATTTTGTGGCGCTTGCTTTGCGTAAATATTACAACGGAGTAACGTTTCACAGGGTAATCGACAAGTTCATGATTCAAGGCGGCGATCCTACCGGAACGGGCAGGGGAGGCAGAAGCATTTGGGGACGGTATTTCCCGGACGAGTTCCGCCCCGACCTTAAGTTTACCGACGCTGGTGTTCTGGCGATGGCTAACGCCGGACCGAACACTAACGGCAGTCAGTTTTTCATTACCCTTGTCCCTACACCTTGGTTAAATTTTCACCACACGATTTTCGGGCATTTAATTAAGGGAATGAACGTGCTGAAAGCCATCGGAAAAGTTAAAACTGACAAACGGGACAAGCCAATTAAACCGGTGGTAATGGAAAGCGTGACAATTGAAAAAGTGAAGAAGTCTTAAGCGACGATTGAAAAGACTGTTTTTTTGAGTTTCAACTGTTGTAATGCCCGGCTTAAAGTTGGGCGAAGAGAATTTGTTAAAATGCGTTAAAATTTTAATCGGACGGAAATGAAACAAGAAGAATATTTTACTTCCCGGTGGGGATTGATTATTTCAACGCTTGGTGTGGCGGTAGGAACGGGCAACATCTGGCGGTTTTCCCGGATAGTTGCTCAAAACGGCGGCGGCTCTTTTTTAATTCCGTGGGTGATTTTTTTGCTGATTTGGTCCGTCCCTTTAATAATAGCCGAATTTGCTCTGGGTAAATTCACAAGGTTCGGACCTGTGGGCGCAATCGCAAAAACCGCTGGCAAAAAATTCGGCTGGATGGGGGCTTACATTGCGCTGGTTTCCACGGCCATAATGTTTTACTACTCTGTTGTAACAGGCTGGTGCATTAAATATTTTGTGATGGCTTTAACGGGCAAGCTGCTTACGACTACAGACCACATGGCTTTGTGGGAGAGTTTTGCCTCGGGCTACCAGCCAATTTTGTTTCATTTAATTGCAATGTTGATTGCAGGCTACATTATTTACAAGGGAATTGTTAACGGAATTGAAAAAGCTAACAAGTTTTTAGTGGTTTCGCTTATTGTAATTTTGCTGCTTTTACTTGTACGCGCAGTTACTTTACCCAACGCTCAGGAAGGATTGAAATATTTCTTCACTCCAAAATTAAAATATTTGTTGAGTTTCAAAGTTTGGTTAAACGCCCTTACGCAAAACGCTTGGGACACCGGCGCGGGTTGGGGCTTAATTCTAACTTACGCAATTTACATGCGCAAAAAGGAAGATGTTCCGCTGAATGCCGCGTTAATTGGATTTGGGAACAACTCCGTTTCGTTAATTGCGGGAGTAATAATTTTTTCAACGGTCTTTTCGCTTGCCGGCGCGCAGGCAATGACGAAAATTTCCGTTTCCGGTCCGGCAAACACCGGCTTAACTTTTATTTACCTGCCTCTGTTGTTCGGCAAAATGTCCTCCAGCCCCTTGCTAAACAGGTTGTTTGAAATTCTCTTCTTTTTTGCCCTTTCCTCCGCCGCAATGTCCTCACTTATTTCCCTTGTGGAATTAACAACAAGAACGCTGATTGATTTTGGAGTGCGCAGGAAAAAAGCAATTGTGTTCGTGGCTTCGGCCGGCTTCCTTTTCGGAGTGCCCTCGGCTTTGAACATGGACTTTTTTACCAATCAGGATTGGGTTTGGGGCGTTGGATTAATCTTAAGTGGCGCGTTCATTGCTTTTTCGGTAATTAGGTTCGGAGTGAAAAAATTCCAAACCGAAGTAATTAACGGAATTGGCAGCGACATTAAGGTCGGCAAATTTTACAATTTTGTAATTGCTTTTTTGATCCCCGTTCAGGCTGTGGTTTTGCTTGTTTGGTGGCTTGCTTCCTCGATTGAATGGGACGCCGAGTGGTGGAACCCTTTCCACATCGAAAACGCCGGCACGGCTATTTTTCAATGGGCTATTGCCATTGCGGTTTTCGTTGCTCTGAATAAATTCATTGTAAACAAAACTTTGAGCGAGTGAAAATGATTACGATAATTACGGCTCTGTTTGCCCTTGGAATTGTTTGGGGAGGCTTTGTCCTCCTTTTGGTTACTGCTATTAAAAAAGAAAAAGAAAAGAGTAAAAA
>JALWSN010000585.1:0-1122 GCA_027080245.1 Ignavibacteriales bacterium
CAAAGGCTACCGCACTTACGTTGATATGTTAATGGAACCGCCCAAATTAACTAAAGTGGAAAAGGAATACATCGATAAAAAACTTGGTAAAGTTCAAGCGGACACCGACGACATTCTTAAAATAACCTCTTCGTTGCTTAGCGATGTGACGGATTTAATAGCCTGTGTAACCTATCCGAAGTTCGAAGATTCGGTGCTAACAAAACTTCAGTTGGTAAAAATTTCTTCTTCGCGGATTTTATTGGTCCTGACAATAAAATCGGGATTGGTAAAAACAATTACGCTCGAAGTAACAACGCCCGTAAAATCAACACAACTGGAAAGAGTTCAAAGATTATTGAACGAAAGGCTTTCGGGATTAAAATTCAAAGAAATCAGAAAAACATTTAAGGAAAGAATCAAAGATTTTAGCAACAAAGATTTCAAGCCAATAATCAGATTATTCTTGGATTCGGCCGACAAAATTTTCGCGGATTTTCAATCCGTAGACAAATCAATTATTACGGGTGCAAAAAACATCTTAAAACAACCCGAGTTCGAGGATTACAATTCGTTCCAGAGCATCATCGAATTAATTGAAAACAGGGACGTAATTGTTCACATAATGGACAGAAATCTTTCCGAAAAGGGAGACAACTTTTCAATTACTATTGGAAAGGAAATTAAAGACGAAAAACTTTCGCATTACAGTTTGATTGCAAAGGAATACCACATTGGTGACGCAAAAGGAGCCGTTGGAATAATAGGGCCTAAAAGGATGCCTTATTCCAAAGCTATTGCGGCAGTTATTTACATTGCACAACAGCTTCAAAAGGAATTAAAAAAGAAAAAATAATTAGGAGAGGAGACGAATGAAAGGAAAAATAGAAGAGAAAACGAATAGGGAGAGCGAAAAATTACAAGAAAACCAATCGCAAGATAGAAATGACGAAAAGGGTAAAGGCAAAAAGAAAAAAGCCTCCGAAAAGAAGGAAACCGTTAAACTTAACGCTAAAATAGAAGAACTGGAAAACGAAGTTAAAGAATTAAAGGACGCTTTGTTGAGAAAGGCGGCGGAATTTGAAAATTACAAGCGGAGAACGGAAAACGACCAGATGAATTTGTTAAAGTATGCCGCGGAAG
>JALWSN010000585.1:1132-2717 GCA_027080245.1 Ignavibacteriales bacterium
CCGCCAACCTTCAGGCTATTAAAGACGGACTACAATTGGTTTTTAATAATTTCACGAAAATCCTGAACGAGCAAGGAGTAAAAAGAATAGAAGCCAAAGGCAAACCGTTCGACTTCAACTACCACGAGGCTTTAATGCAGCAGCCTTCGAAGGACGTTCCGCCCCACACGGTTCTGGAGGAAATTGAACCCGGCTACATTTACAAGGACAAGGTTATTAAACATTCGAAAGTGATCGTTAGTCAGGAAGCAACAATGGACGAAAGCCAGACAACTGAGGAAGGGAAAGAATAATGGGAAAAAGAGATTATTACGAAGTGCTGGGAATTTCCCGGAACGCAACGAAAGAAGAAATTAAAAAAGCCTACAGAAAAATGGCGATGAAATACCATCCCGACCGCAACCCCGGAGACAAAGAAGCGGAAGAAAAGTTCAAAGAAGCGGCGGAAGCTTACGAAGTTTTAAGCGACGATCAAAAGCGCGCAAGGTACGATAAGTTCGGGCACAGCGGTTTGGGCAACGGAGCGCAAGGATTTACTGACGTGAACGACATCTTTAGCCATTTTTCCGATATTTTCGGCGGAGCTTTCGGAGGCTCATCAATTTTCGATGATTTCTTCGGAACAGGAAGCGGCAGGCGGACTTCCTCGCGCAGAGCCTACAGGGGAGAGCCAGGTTCCGATTTGAAAATTACGATCAAATTAACTCTGGAAGAAATTGCCACAGGCACAACCAAAAAAGTAAAAATTAAAAAATACAACAAATGCCCCACTTGTAACGGGACGGGCGCCAAAAGCTCCAGCGCATTCAGAACCTGTTCCGTTTGTAACGGCAGCGGCGAAGTAAGGCAAGTTTCCCGCTCGATTTTCGGGCAATTCGTAAATATTACTACTTGTAGTAATTGCGGCGGAACGGGCAGAGTCATTTCAGAACCGTGCCCCGCCTGCTCAGGCGAAGGCAGAATCTACGGTGAAAGCACTATTAAAGTTTCCATTCCCGCCGGCGTTTCCGATGGCAGCTACATGACTTTGAGAGGTCAGGGCAACGCGGGTAAAAACGGCGGCGAAAACGGCGATATTATTGTTGTCTTTAAAGAACTGCCGCACGAGTATTTTGTGCGCGACGGAGACAACGTTATTTACGATTTGTTCATTAGTTTCCCCGAAGCTGTTCTGGGTACGGAAGTTGAAGTGCCCACTTTAACCGGACGAGCTAAATTGAAAATAGAGCCGGGAATTCAAGCGGGGAAATTCCTTAAAATGCGCGACAAGGGAATTCAACATTTGAACAGCTACGGCTCGGGCGACCAACTGGTAAGGGTTAATATTTACGTCCCGAAGAAAATTACTTCCGAGGAACGGGAAGCGCTTAATAGGCTGCAAAACATGCCCAACATAAAAGCGCCCGAGTAAGGAGGACGGAATTAAAAAGCTTCGGAAAATAGCGATTTTTTTGAAGCTGACTGAAGTGGAATTTAAAATTCTGCTTTTTGTAATTGTTCTTTTTTTTGTCGGATTGATTTTACGTTCTACGAACGCGCTGAAAGATTTTAACTTTACGGACGGCGGGTCGCAAAAAGAGCAAAG
>JALWSN010000586.1 GCA_027080245.1 Ignavibacteriales bacterium
GATGAAAGCATTTACATCAGTAGAAACTTAATAGTGAAAAATTTTAACAAATAAAGGGAAGAAAATGGAAAAAAAATATGAAAAATTAATTTCTGAAATTGCGGAAGAATTAGGAATGGAAGTTGAAATACTTCGCAAGATAGGGGACAAAGGTTCAAAAATTGCTTTTAATAAAGACTTCTATTCGGTTTTGGACGCCTTTTCAGAAAAATTAAGCAATAGGGAAATTATTGAAGCCGCAATCTCAATTGTAGCAATCGGGGCTTTAGAGTATGGCATGGAAATTAAAAATAGAGAGTCAGAATAGTCGCTCCTTAAAAAACCGGATTTAGAACAAAGTTGGGCAGAAAATTTCATCCTTTAATTTTCCTTTGTGTCCTTTGCGTTCATTGTGAGACATTTAAGCCGTTTACTTGTACAATGAATTTTCCAGCGCGTTTATCATTTTCAAATATCCTTCTTCGCCGCCCAAAATACTTACAAATTGGGCGGGTTGCTCATCTGAGTAAAAGCGCAATTTTCCCTTTGTCGAAAGTTCCAAATTCCAATAATTCCTGAAAAATTGATAACACAAAAATTCCAGCGCCATAAATTGACTTCAGAGAATCGATAATATTTTTTCTTTCGGCAACTTTTGTTTCCATAATGACTTCAATAGTCATGTTAATTGTTAATAGGCGGGTAGCTACTTTATTTTAATCATATTTGTCGTCTAAAAGCCAATCAATGGCATTTACCTGCTTCACCCCATTATGATTCCCCAAATCATAATCCATTGTGATTAACAGTCTTTCGTTAAAATCAGGAATTTTATTAAATGGCGCTAATTCCCGTTCAAGTGTTTTTTCGTCTTTAACCGTGTAAGCTACTTGAATATATTTGGTATAACCATTTTTATTTCGGACAACAAAATCAACTTCATACTTATCTGTTTTTCCAATCCAAACTTGATAATCCCGGCGTAATAATTCTAGGTAAATCACGTTTTCCAGTAAATGTCCCGCATCTGCTGTAAGTTCTTTTCCCAATAATGCATATCGTAAACCTAAATCTACGAGATAATATTTTTCTTGTGTCGCCAAATGCTGCTTGCCTTTAATGTCGTATCTGTTCACTTTGTAAAAAAGATAAGCTTCAACAAGAGTATCAATGTATCTTGAAACAGTTTTATTATCAATTCTCTTCCCGCTTGCAGTAAGGACTCTTGCAATATTTCTTGCCGAAACGTTTGAACCGATACTGTCAATCAGAAACTTGACTACTTCGTTATAAGAGGTTTCGTAATAAATCGTATGCCTTTTTAGTATGTCATTCTCATAAATATTTCGAAAAACTGTTTTCAGGTATTCGTAAACATAGCTTTCTCCCGATTCGGCGAATCCAACAGCCTCGGGGAAACCTCCGATTCGCATATAATTAGCAAAAGCGCGGTCGGGATTTGCTGTCTCTCCTGTAAACTCCAAATATTCCGCAAATGAGAATGGCAGTATGTTGATTTCATACGCCCTGCCTGTAAGGAGGGTTGCCAACTCACTTGATAAAAGATAAGCGTTTGAGCCTGTAATATATAAATCTACATTTGGGGTAACATATAATCCTTCAAGTAATTTTTCAAATTCCGCAATATTTTGAATTTCGTCTATGAAGACATAATTTGTTTCATTTTCTAGTAGTAATGAATGAATATAATCGTAAATTTCCTTCCAATTTTTTTCGCCAAGAAAGCGGAATTCTGGTAAATCCATATTTATGGAAATAAGCGGCACGCTTGGGTCTTTTTGCTTTAATAATTCCTGAAATTGTAATAATAAAGTTGATTTTCCCGCGCGGCGAACGCCTGTTACAACTTTTATGAAGTTTCTATCTTTTAATACAAAAAGTTTGTCAAGTAATTTTTTTCTTAAAATCTTTTGCATATTGTTGTTTTCAATTTCACGCTACAAAGATAACTAAAATTCCTCAAAGTTTTCAAAATTATTGAGTTTGAGGAATTTGTTGATGATTAATTTTGTTTGGGGTACGCATTACGCATAATATGTCTACTCGCCTCTTGCATTCAAAAAGTCTGTGAAATTTATTTCGAATTAACAAGTGAAGATAAAAATGTCAAATTAATATTCCCGCTTTTAATTGTGGCGTAATGTTAAATCCGGTGGTAAAAATAAAATATTTCCCAAAATAATTTCAGATAAAAAATAGCTTCGCGCCGGAAGGACCGCTAAGCACAGAAAAATTCTGAGTTCACTTTAGTTTCAAGCCATCATCATTTCCAATTTATTTTTCCGTTCGTTCCAATCCGGCATTACGGCGCTCAAAAGTTCGTAAAATTTTCTGCCGTGGCTTCGGTGAACAACGTGACACAATTCGTGAGCAATTACGTACTCAATCGATTCTTTCGGAGCTTTAATCAATTCAATGTTGAGCGTTAACGTTCCGTTCGGAGAAAGACTGCCCCAGCGTTTTTTCATTTTACGGATTCTCAAGTGCGGTTTTATTCCTTCCGGAAGTCGGAAATTTTTCCAATAATCTTCGAAGATTTCCTTGAATTTCTCCCTTGCTTTTTCCCCGTACCAACGGTAAAGAATTTCTTTGACCTTATTTCTGTTTTCGGTTTCCCTGAGGGACACAACAAAAAATCCTCTCTTCAACGCAACGCTTTCACGTAAATCCGTTTTTAATTTAAGTCTGTACCTTTTCCCTAAGTA
>JALWSN010000587.1 GCA_027080245.1 Ignavibacteriales bacterium
AAAATTACTCTTGCCTTAATTGTCTAAATTGGACTTGAAATAGTTGTAAAAAATTTAGTGAACCAGAAATTTCATTTTACCGCGTAAACTTTTGCAAGTAACAATTGCGATGGAACTCTAAAAAACGATCTCTCGTGGAGAACGTTAATAATAATTATTTAGTGGGTAAAAATAATAGAGACTAAAAATTTTAATAAATAAAATAATTTAAGAAAATAAAAATATTACAAATAAATAAATTTTACAAGTTGAAAAAGTAATAAATTAATAATAATATAGGCTCTAAAATATTTAGTTTGCTAAAAAATAACGAAAGGAGAAACAATGGGTAAATTAGTTATTTTAGGGGCTGGAATAGCGGGGCATACCGCTGCGCTACACGGTAAAAGGCGTTGCGGCAACAGGCACGAAATTGTTGTAATTTCTCCAAACAGTAATTGGAATTGGATTCCTTCCAATATTTGGGTAGGCGTTGGAATGATGCCGGTAAAAAAAGTTTATTTTCCTCTTAAACCAATTTACAAAAAGAAGGGGATTAAGTTTGTTCAGGGTAAGGCCGTTAGCATTCATCCGGAAGGGGACGGCGAAACTAAAGAACCTTTTGTAATGGTTGAATTAACAGGAGAAGAAAATAGAGGCTCCAAAATTAAAGTTACATACGATTATTTATTAAACGCTACAGGACCAAAATTAAAATTCGAAGCTACGCCGGGTTTAGGTCCGGATAAAAACAGTTTCTCCGTTTGCACTTATTCCCATGCCGCTCACACGTGGGAAAATTTAAATAGAACAATTGAAGAAATGAAACAAGGCGCAAAAAAGACTTTCCTGATTGGCACCGGTCATGGTTTGTGCACTTGCCAGGGCGCGGCTTTTGAATATTTGTTTAACGTGGAATATTTGTTGCGCAAAAAAGGAGTGCGGGAAAACGCAAGAATAATTGGCATTACAAACGAAAGCTTCCTTGGTGATTTTGGAATTGGCGGAATGCACATTAAAAAAGGAGGCTACGTTACTCACAGTAAAATATTTACCGAATCCCTTTACACCGAGCGAGGGATTGAGTGGATTACCGGCGCTCACGTTCAAAAGGTTGAAGAAAACGAAGTCTTCTACGAAAATCTTGACGGCGAGGAAAAATCCGTGAAAAAGGATTTTGCAATGTTGTTGCCGCCTTTTTCCGGCGTTGGAATTAAAAGCTTCGACAAAGACGGCAACGACATTACTGAAAAACTGTTTGCGCCAAATGGCTTCATGATTGTTGACGCTGATTATTCTAAAAAGCCGTTCGAGCAATGGAAAGCCTCCGACTGGCCGGAAACTTACCAGAATCCAAGTTACAAAAATATTTTTGCCGCAGGCATTGCTTTTGCGCCGCCTCATTCAATTTCCCAGCCGAAGACAAATCCCAAAGGCACTCCCATTTTCCCCACGCCACCGCGAACGGGAATGCCTTCGGGAGTAATTGCGCGCAATGTTGTTTTCTCGATAATTGACATGATGGACGGCAAAGCGGACAAGCCCACGCATAAAGCTTCAATGGCTAAAATGGGCGCGGCTTGTATTGCTTCGGCTGGATTCAGTCCGTTAAAAGGCACCGCGGTAACGTTAACAATGTACCCAATCGTTCCCGATTACGAACGCTTTCCCCGTAACGGAAGGGATTTGAAATACACAACGGGCGAAATAGGATTAGCCGGGCATTGGATTAAACACCTGCTGCACTACGGCTTTATTTACAAAGGGAAAGCTAATCCGTTTTGGTTTGTAGTTCCCGAATAAAAATTTGGAGTAATAAAATGACAATTCAAAGAAGACCAACAGGGCAAAACTTTTTTGCGCCTTTGCCAACAAAGTTCAGAAAATACAAAAGAGTAAGTTTAATTTACCAATTCATCCGTTTTGTTATTTTGAACGCTAAAATGTTAAGAATGGTAAGGAAGCATTAAGCTAACAAGAAGTAACTTTTGAAAGAAGTTTTCTCAGCAAATTGCTTTTTACGCTAAGGGATTTGTTGTGAATATGTAAAAGGAAGGTTTTGTTTTGTTTGAAAAATAAAATAGTTTTGAAATTTGAAAAATAATCGGTTGGAATGTTGTTCGATAAGAACACCCGCAAGTTCATGCAAGAAGCTTTAAAAGAAGCGCAAAAAGCTTTTTTTGAAGACGAGGTTCCAATTGGAGCCGTCGTAGTTTACGAAGGAAAAATAATTGGCAGAGGGCACAATCAAACGGAAAGGTTAAAGGACGCCACTGCTCACGCCGAAATGATTGCAATTACTGCGGCGGAAAATTATCTGGAAAAAAAATTTCTTAACGATTGCGAGCTTTACGTCACCGCCGAACCCTGCGTAATGTGTAGCGGGGCAATTCTTTTAAGCAGAATAAAAAAAATTTACTTCGGAACTTTCGAACCGAAATTCGGCGCTGTTGGCTCGCTTTACAACTTAATTGAAGCTAACAAATACAACAGGGACGTGGAGGTTTATTCACGCTTGTTGGAAGAAGAATGTAAAAGCCTTTTACAAAAATATTTTGAAAGAATGCGAAACGGAAAGAATGAAATTTAATTCATTAATTGTTAATTTAATTGCTACAATAAAATAATTTTTAACAAACGAGAGTAAAGCGATGGAACTAATTATTTTCGGAGCGCCAGGCGTTGGCAAAGGAACTCAAGCTAAAATTATTTCACAAAAGTTAAAC
>JALWSN010000588.1 GCA_027080245.1 Ignavibacteriales bacterium
TGTCAAACGGCATTTCAAGTCCGTGTTCTGCTAGTGCGGATCTTACTTTTAGTGGTAGTATGTCGTATCCTAGTGCTTTGTATGATTCTATTGGTAGTTCTTGTGTATCTTCTATCGTGATTATTCTGTATTTTGGCAGTATCTCTAGTAGTAGTGCTCCTAGCATGCTTGTTTTTCCTGAGCCTCTTGGTCCTTTGATGCCTATAAGCTTTGAATTAAAATCTATTTTCTCAAAAAGCCATCGTTTATATGTAGGTATGCTTTTACTTAAAACTTGTGCTGAGATTTTTTGTAATAGTTGCAAATCCATAAAAAACCTTTTATCATAAAATACATTTTATAATTATAGCATATTTATTCTAAAGTGTATTTCATAGTAAATATGCTATATCTTCACAGAGCCATATTCTGACACCACAACTCAAAACTTCTATCCGGGATAAAATAATCACTGTTTTCTTTATCAATCAACTCTTTTTTAAGCAAAGATTCTACGGCTGATTGGAGAGTCTGTTTTTTGATATTATACTCATTTAAAACTTCAGAAGTAAATATCTTGTGTTTATATTTTCCTATGATTTTAAGAGCTATTTTTTGATTGTTGTTTAGTGTATCAAAAAGCATCCTAAAAGTTGCATCTTTTGAATTTAGTATCTCATTTAAAGCACTATCTATCAATGTTTTAGTAATCTTTTCCTTTTGAATATAAAGCAAGTGTAAAATATGTAAGACAAGCTTTGTTTCCCCATCGCTTAGTGAAAAAATATACTCTATATCATCTTTGGCAATATTTAGATATTTTTTAGAATAGCTAAATATATCTTCAATCTTTAAAGCTTTTAATTCAAAATGTGTTGCCATCTCATATAAAGGTGCTTTATATGAAAACAAAGAGGTTAAAGTATGCCTTTTAGAGCCGAGAAACAGATAAGAGATGTTTTCTCTTTCTTGTATATATTTTCTGAGCATTGCATCAATCTTTGTATCTTTGATAGTTGTAATTTGTTGAAACTCATCTATAGCTATTATCATCTTTTTGTTTTGCGAAAGACTCTTTACGGCACCAAAAAAATCATCCATCATCTCTTCAAAGCTAAGAGTTATGACTATCGGCTTAATAGAGTATTCAAGTGTGTTCGGATCTATAGTAGGCTCTACTCTAACTCTTTTAAAAAGATTGGTTAATTTTTTTATAGCTATTTTTATATCGCTCTTTTGATAGTTACTCAAAGCTTTCAAAAGAGTCTTTGCAAAATCCTCTTTTGAAGCGATGTCAAAAATATCAGCGTATAAGCAGATAAAATCTTTTTTCTTCAAATCCAAAAAGTTTTCTATAAGAGCAGTTTTACCCATTCTTCTTTTTGAGTATATTAGGGCATTGTTGGAGTAAGATACAATCTTATCTAAAAATTGTATCTCCTCTCCTCTTCCGAAAAAGTTTTTTCCTTTGGCAATGTTGTCATATAAAAAAGGTGAGCGCATATAGACTCCTTAGTATCTGTTATAAGATACTGTTAGTATAACATATAGATACAAAGAAGTCAATACTAATAATATTTAAAAATAGATACTTTACAATATTATGATTAATTTAAAACCCAATTCTCAATCTTCAAGCCAGATACTCTCTCAAACTCTTTAGTATTGTTTGTTACCAAAATAGCATTTAATGATTTTGCATGAGCAGCTATAAATAAATCATTTGAGCCTATGATATTTCCTTGTTTTTCTAAAATATCTCTAATTGTAGCATATTCATTTGCAGCAATCTTATCAAAATCATATATGATAAAATTATCAATAAGACTATTTACAATTTTTGAGAGCTTGACACTACCTTTTTTCTTTGCGCCATAAAGCAATTCAGAAACTACTATACTTGAAAGTGCAATTTCATGTTTTTTCTCAATTATTTGGAGTTTTTCCTTTATATACTCAGGTTTGTTTCTGATAATGTATGCACAAATATTTGTATCAAACATATAAAGCATTAGAACAACTCTCTTTCTTGTATGGGTAACTGCTCTCTTTGGATTAAAAAGTCATGAGTATCTATCTTATTTAACTCTTGAAAAAAACTATCCCACTTATCTTTGGATTTTGGTTTTATGATTAGGGTGTTATTAACCTTTTCTATATAAACTTCATCACTATTTATACGAAATTCTTTTGGTATGCGAATAGCTTGACTTTGTCCATTTTTAAAAACTTTAGCTGACAATCTCATGACTTACTCCTTATTGAGATATATATTTAATAGTATATATTATTTTGAGTTTTTTGTCAATGTTTCAATATCTTTATCTTTCTATTTTTTGGACTTATAAGTTTAATTTTTGCTATTTTTTCAGGGAATAAATTTAACATTTTCCTCAATTATCTCAAAAGATGAAGCATCCCCGTATCCAAGTATAAAATCCAAAAATATATCAACTATTATATATTTTCCCTGTGCAGTTTTTTTGATAATTCCCATATCCTCTAAAGAGCTTCTGATATTATATAGAGCCTTGCTATCAAGGTTTACTTTTGTATTTTTTGCTAAGGCTATCAAAACTTCCAAATGGTGCTTTTTCATTTTTGCTTTGTTTATAAGCTCGTTTAGATAAGCTTTGTTGTCTAAAATAGTATCGAGCATAAAATTATGCATTCTACTATTGTCAATATCTTTTAAATCAAAAGCCAAAGCATTGATGTAAACCT
>JALWSN010000589.1 GCA_027080245.1 Ignavibacteriales bacterium
TTGTTGCGCCAGTTCAGTTCCGTAGAAGTCCAATTCCACGAGCCCGTCCAAACCCAATCGTTCGTCGAGCTGCTGTCCCGCCCGTCGAAAACGGCAAATTTGTTGTGCATTATTCCCGGGATTGCGGGCCTCTGACTCATCTTAATTCCGGCGTTCAATAACTGCTGAACCGAACTTTGAACCGTGCGGTCGTCGTAAACCAGTCTGATTTTTACTCCCCGCTTTTTAGCAGCCAAAAGAGCGTTGGTCACGGTGTTCAACCCGAAAAAGCTGTACACCGCCATGTCGATTGAGTAAGTGGCTTGATTAATTCTGTTTACCAGCTTTTCCTCGAAATCAACGTTCCCCTTGGCCAAATTGCCCGGAATTGCCACCTTGTGGTCAACAGAGGAATTAAAATAAACGTTCATTGTTCCCACGGTCGGATTATTGGACGCCGTGGTTACCGTGTAAAGTTTGCTTTCGCTAAGCCCAACGGCGTTCCTCGAAAATGCCTTAACGTAGTAAGTGGTTACAGGCGTTAAATTTTTAACCTCCACAACGTGAAACGTAGTGTCGTCGTTAACTACAACGTCCCCCAATTCAAGCGAAGGAGTTTTTCCGTATTTTACCTCCGAGTTGCCTTTGTGAAGAGTGTTAAAAAACACCTTGAAAGACGTGGCTGTTACGTTGGAAATCACCACCGGCGAAAGAATGGAAGGCGTTGGCGCCGTCACGATGTCTTCAATCTTCCGCGGTAAAATCTGATAACCGGCGTCGAATGGCTTGCTTCTGTCGTACTGACCCACAACTGCAATAATGTCCACGGGAATTCCCGGAATGGAAGAACCGACAATATTAACGCTTTCGTCAATCCTCATTTGCAGCGACGCAGTGGAATCCGAAATGTTGTAATTCTTTCCGCTCGTTCCGCCATCAAAAAATCCGCTGCCGTCTATTGTTACGTTGTTAACGCGAACAAGACTCCCTTCCAGAGATTCGACGTCGTTGTATTTTTGATTTTTTATTTCCGCAAGAGTTACCACAATAGGCTCAACCGAATGATTCGGACTGTGCACAACCACTTGCGACGCGCTCGTTACTTTGAGCTCCGTTAATCCGTTGTACAAATCCACCACTCCCGTAACCGTTACCGAATCTCCAATCTTTACGCTGTTGGCAAAGCTCTTTCCGTAAATCGTTATTCCGCCCGTCGCATCCTGAACGTTTCCCGGACCGTTAATTCCAAATTGACTCCCTACCGTTACAATTCCGCTTACTGTAACCTGCTGACCCAGCATTACAGGAACGCCGTCGGCGTCGTTTTTGTGTAAGTTAATAATCGGCGTTACGGATTGCGCAAATACGCTAATCGCTAAAAAGAATATTACAAATACTATTTTTTTCATCTCTGAATTTACCTCCGCAGTTACACGGCAATTTCTTCAGCCTAAATCAAAGACCACCAAAATTGCTCAAATTTTCCAATTACTTAACATTTAATTCTAACAAATTTTCTCCCCCAAAAATCCACCCATCCATTTATCCATTCATCCATCCTTATTGAATATCCGTCGAAAGAATGAACCTGACAATTCTATTGTTCTTTGTGTCGGCAACGTAAACGGTTCTGTCGAAATAAGCCACTGCGTGGGGACTGTTAAACACGTCGCTTCCACCGAAGGATTCAAGTTCGTCGCCAAAGGAATTAAACTTAAAAATACTGTCCTTCTGAGCGTCCGCCACGAAAATATTATTCCTGTCGTCGATAGCCACATCCTCCGGCTGCCCGAATTTATTGGGCTTCATTAACTCGGAGGAAAATGGCGACAACTGACTTTGGTAGCCGGAAAATTCCTGAGTAGTAACAAAATGCAACCACTGAACCTTGAAACTGTTCTTTCCAATTAAAGTCAAAATGAAATCGTGGTTGCGCCTTCCTATTGCCGTCAGAGAACTGATTTTATTAGCCGACATCAATCCAGTGCCCTCGGCGGCAAGCAAGGGCACGCGCGAAATTACAAGCGAGTCCTTTTCCCCTCCGTTAGCTGTGGGAATTTTTACTTCCTTTAAAATCAACACGGCGTTGTCTCTGTCAACAGGATTTGAATTCGACGGTCCGCGTCTTGCAACGAAAATCGTATTGTCGTAAAAGACCGTAATCCCGCTGTATTCCCTGTCGGGACGCGTAAACGCGAACGGATCCACAGAAGGACTTTGCGGAAGCAGCCTTTTTACTTTTGCATTGGCAATTACGTGATTTGCCGAAACCAAATCAATCTTGTAAACTGCGGAGTAGGTTGTAGCGACGTTGTTAATTGTAGTGTCGAACTGAGCGCAGACCAATAGGTTCAAACGGTAATCCTGCGCAAGCGCCACGGGGCGTTTGATTTTCTTTTCGCCAAGAAATTGCCCCGCCACGTTCAGCATTACAATCCTGTCGTTGTAAGTGTCCGCCACGTAAATAAACGGCTCGCGCCCAACAATAATGTCTTCGGGTTGGTTAAATCCCGTCCAATCCGGCTTCTGCCTGATGTAAACCGTGTCCCCAATGTTTCCCGGCTGCTTAACGTCCATTGTTGGAATTTGAAACTTGTCGTCGCAGCCTAACAAAACCAACAAAATCAAAAATATTTGAACAAAATAAATCTTCTTCATTTTTTAAAAACCCAATAAAATTGAAAATCTCTGAGCGGCGCCCAACCTTTCGAAATTG
>JALWSN010000590.1 GCA_027080245.1 Ignavibacteriales bacterium
CTACCAACATGCTTTTCGAATTGCTCGATGAACTTAAGCGGCCGATCGACTCCGGGTGAGGAAACATCCAGACGATATTTTTTTAATTCAACATTTTCGCGGGAATCGATTTTTTCTTCGATTTTTTTGCTAATCAAAGAACAATCGTCCGTTGTAATGGGACTCTTCCCATCAACAAACACTTCGAAAATGGGATTGTTCCTATTGCCTTTAACTTCAAACTCGATTAACAAGTAACCAAGCTTTTCGGCAACGCTCCGAACAATCGGCAATATGTCTTTTTTTAATTTATTCATACAAACAAAAATCGCCCCTTTGGGGCGAAAATCAGAATTTTAAATTTAATACTTTTTTCAATGGATTTCAACTTTTTCACTTGCGTTTAATTTGTCCGATGGCTTTTTTCTCCTGCGTTTATTTGCTAAACGCTTCCGCCTAAAATGCTTTGCGATTCAATTTATTTTAACGGATGTGTTTGTTTTTCAAAGAACTCTATCCCAACCCTCCTTCTCCTACGAAGAGAAGGAGGCTTTTAAATTTCCGTTCGCCCTTGAAGTTCCCCCTCCTCTTCTCAAGAGGAGGACCGGGGTGGAAGTGTTTGAAAGTCTTAAGGAATAAGTCTTAAGCAGTAAGTAATCAAAGCTCAAAAAGTAATTTAGTTTTTAGTAAAAATAACTCAGACTCTGTGCTAAATCTTCGTGGATTTTGCATAGGACTTTTACCCGGAGAGCACAAAAGTAATTCATCTGTGTTTAATCTGTGCGAATCTGTGGTTTCCTTTTTTAATACAGATTAACGAGGATTATTTCACAGATTTGTTCAGATTAAATCAAGAATTAAAGTTAAATCGCTTAAAAGCTTTGAAATTAATACTCTTTCAAACAATGCAATTATTAGCAGGATTCTAACTACCCCTTCCCTGTTAACATTGGCAGAAGTATTTCATCTCGTAAGCCCTTCCCATCTGCGAGCGGAAGGGTTTGGGAAGGGGTTATTTAAACATTTGGGATTGAACTTCCTTCAAAAACACATTGCGATTTAATTTATTTTGTGCAGATGTTAGCCAACTAAAGTTTTAATTTCTTGACTCAAATTAACTTTTACTTAAGCCAAATTTTTAGCATTAAAATTATTAAATTATTATTTTTGCCAAATAAAATTTTAGGAGAGAAATGTACAGAATAATTGTAATGGTAAAACAAGTGCCGGATACTGCGAATATTTCCGGCAAAGTAATGAAGGAAGACGGCACAGTAAACAGGGCAAAGCTCCCGGCAATTTTTAATCACGAGGATAAAGAAGCGCTTGAAATGGCTTTGCAAATAAAGGACGAATTCGGAGCCGAAGTAAACGTAATTACAATGGGACCGCCAAGAGCTTCCGACATGTTAAAAGAATGCTTGTTCATGGGAGCGGACAAAGCTTATTTAATAAGCGACAGGAAATTTGCTGGGTCGGACACTCTTGCCACGTCTTACGTTCTAAGCGAGGCAATTAGGTCTCTTGGGAAATTTGATTTTGTGTTCGCCGGCAGGCAGGCTATCGACGGGGACACCGCGCAGGTAGGTCCGCAAACAGCAGAAAAATTGGGGCTTCCACAAATTACGTACGCGGAAAAAATTCTCGAACTTAAAGGCGACAAAATAAAAGTAAAAAGAAGAATTGACGGCGGCTACGAAATTGTTGAAGCGCAAACGCCTATTTTAATTACCGTCGTCAAAGATTCCAACGAGCCAAGGCCCTTTAGCGCCAAGCGAGTAATGATTTACAAAAACGCGAAAACTTTATTGGACTTGCAAAAAATGGCGGACGAGAATCAATTGCTTTACGTGGAAAGTTTAGTTGAAGAATACAAAGCCAAAGGTTTGTACATTGAAACTTTAACGGCAGAGGACTTCCCCAACATGGATTATTCGCGCCTTGGGCTGCACGGTTCGCCAACCAAAGTTCACAAAGTAGAATCGGTTGTTCTTGCCGGCGGCGAGTACGAAAACATCGAACCAACAAAAGAAGGCATTTCAAAATTAATTGACGAATTACTAAACGATCACATTTTAGGTTAAGCATGAGTAAAGTAAACGAAGTTTGGGTTTTTGTTGAACAACGCGACGGCAAACCCGCAGACGTTAGTTTTGAACTTTTAACTAAAGGGAGAAAATTAGCCGACAAACTAAACGGAATCTTAAAACCTATAGTAATAGGACACAACGTTAAATCCATCGCCGAAGAGACGTTTGATTACGGAGCCGACGAAGCCGTATTGGTTGACCACCCTGCTCTGGAAAAATACCTCGACATGCCTTACAGTCGAATTCTAAGTTCGTTGGTTAAGGAACATACGCCCAGAATTGTACTGTTCGGCGCTACGGTAATAGGAAGAGGATTAGCACCAAGAGTGGCTTCGAACACGTTAAGCGGGTTAACCGCCGACTGCACTGATTTGCAAATCTCCGATGTGGTTTATCTTAAGAAAGAATACAAAGATTTGCTATTGCAAATTCGGCCTGCTTTCGGAGGCAATATTATCGCCACAATCATTACCCCCGACAATCCCACTCAAATGGCGACGGTTCGCGAAGGCGTAATGGAGATGCGCAAAGTAAGTTCGCCCAAGCCCGTTAAAATTACCGAAGTTGAATACAACCCCGACCCAATGGACGAAATCGTTAAAATAATCGAACAACACAGGGA
>JALWSN010000591.1 GCA_027080245.1 Ignavibacteriales bacterium
ACAAAAAGGAAGGTCTGCCGAGAATTGAGAAATTAAGAAAATTGAACGCAAGTGTTTTGTTTCTTTCTATGGAACCGTTGTTAGAAGATTTGGGCAATATTGATTTAAATAATATTGATTGGGTAATTGTTGGAGGAGAAAGCGGACCAAAAGCGCGCCCAATGGAAAAAGAATGGGTATTAAATATTAAACGTCAGTGCGAAGAAAAAGGCGTTGCTTTCTTTTTCAAACAATGGGGCACGTGGGGCGCCGACAAAATTAAACGCAACAAAAAATTGAATGGTAAGTTTTTAGATGGCAGAATTTGGCAAGAATATCCGCAAACAATAAAAAGGCAGTTTGTTATGGTTTGAAAATTGCTTTATTAATTCAAAACCTATTGAACAAAACATGCAAGAAAAACAAAAAACGCTCAATAGAATGCTTAACAAATAAAATGTAAAATTATGAACGAAGCCGAAACAAGAGCGGAATTAATTGACCCAAAATTGGTAGAAGCCGGTTGGAGCGTTGTAGAAGGTTCTAAGATTCTTCGCGAAAGAAATGTCTGTAAAATTACCGAAGGCAGAATTCAAACAGGCGGGAAACGAAAAAGACCTTTGATTGCGGATTATATTTTGGTTTACAAAAACGTTAAATTAGCGGTTGTAGAAGCCAAAAGCGAGGAACTTCCCGTTGGAGAAGGTGTGGCACAAGCCAAACTTTACGCGCAAAAATTGAAGTTGGATTATTCTTATTCTACAAACGGACGAGAAATTTACCAAATCAATTTGAAAACGGGCGAGGAAAAACTCGTCAATTATTTCCCGTCTCCAAATGAATTGTGGAATGCCGTTTACGGCGAACAAAATGAATGGCGGGATAAATTTTTATCCGTTCCTTTTCACGACAAATCCGGCGCTTGGCAGCTACGCTACTATCAGGAAATAGCAATCAATAAAACAATGGAGGCGATTGCAAACAATAAAAAACGCATTTTACTAACGCTTGCAACCGGAACAGGGAAAACCGCAATCGCTTTTCAAATTGCTTGGAAACTATTTCAAACTCGTTGGAACTTACAAAGGGACGGCAAACGCCGACCGAGAATTTTATTCCTTGCCGACAGGAACATTTTAGCCGACCAAGCCTTTAACGCTTTTTCGGCTTTCCCCGAAGACGCAATGGTTAGAATCAGACCTCAAGAAATAAAGAAGAAAGGAAAAGTTCCCACAAATGGAAGTATCTTTTTTACTATCTTCCAAACATTCATGACTCAACAAAATGAAAACGGAAAATTAACCGACGAATTTGTGGAAACAGAGGAGAATATTCAAGATTCTTTAATTGTTAATTACAAATTGTACCCCAGTGATTTTTTCGATTTAATAATTATTGACGAATGCCACCGCGGAGGATCTAATGACGAAAGCAGGTGGCGTGGAATTTTGGAATATTTTTCTCCGGCTGTTCAAATCGGTTTGACGGCAACACCTAAACGTAAAGACAATGTGGATACCTACCGCTATTTTGGCGAGCCCGTTTACGTTTATTCGCTAAAGGAAGGAATAGAAGACGGATATTTAACTCCTTTTAAAGTCAAAAGAATTAAAACAACAATTGATGATTACGTTTACACCGACGACGACATTGTAATTCAAGGGGAAATTGAAAAAAATAAAATTTACTCGGAAAAAGAATTCAACAAAATAATTGAAATAAAAGAGCGGGAGGCAAAGCGGGTTCAAATTTTCATGGACGATATTAACCAAAACGAAAAGTCGATTGTTTTTTGCGCAAATCAACCACATGCCGCCCTCGTAAGAGATTTAATTAACCAACACAAAGAAAGTAAAGATCCAAATTACTGCGTTCGCGTAACAGCAAATGACGGTGAATTGGGCGAACAATTTTTAAGGGAATTCCAAGACAACGAAAAAACCATTCCTACGATTTTAACAACATCGCAAAAACTTTCCACCGGTGTGGACGCACGGAATATTCGCAATATTATTCTAATGCGCCCTGTCAATTCAATGATTGAATTCAAACAAATAATCGGTAGGGGAACGCGCCTTTTTGAGGGGAAGGAGTTTTTTACAATCTATGATTTTGTTGACGCTTACCATCATTTTTTAGATCCCGAATGGGACGGTGAGCCAATTGAACCCGTAGTTTACAAAGACAAATCAGGAGAACAGCCTAAAAGCAAAGAGCCCAAAGAAAAATACGAGCCAAGGCAAAAACACGAAAAAATAAAAGTGAAGTTAAGCGACGGTAAAGAGCGCGAAATTCAATATATGGTATCAACTTCTTTCTGGAGCGCGGAGGGTAAACCTATTTCCGCACAAAAATTTTTGGAAAATCTCTTCGGAGAACTGCCCAAATTTTTCAGTAATGAGGATGAACTGCGAAAAATTTGGAGTAACCCCGCTACAAGAAAAACTTTACTTGAAAAGTTAGAAGAAGCCGGTTTCGGAAAAGAAGAATTAAAAACTTTAAGGAAATTAATCAATGCTGAAAAAAGCGATTTGTTTGATGTTTTGGAATACGTTTTCAACAGTGATATTAAACCAATTACGCGTCAGGAAAGGGTTTTGCGCGCCAAGCAAAAAATTTTCATTTTCCTTAACGAACAACAAAAGGAATTTATTGAATTTGTCTTAAATAAATACGTTGAAGCCGGAGTAAGTGAACTCGACCAAGATAAA
>JALWSN010000592.1 GCA_027080245.1 Ignavibacteriales bacterium
CAAATAGGGGTAATATTTTAATCGCTCGACTATTGCCGAATCCCCGTAATAAATTTTTGTTAGAATAATTGAATCCTTGTATGTAACAAGAATTGGCGGATGCAGTTTTCTTAATTCGGAAATTTTCTTTCGGAAGAACAAATTAAGCTGCCGTGGCGAAAGCGTCGAATCTATTTTAATATTTTTGTAACCGCCTGAAATGCCTGTAATATTTACATTGTCGTTAGCGTCTGTAAGCACAATGGGGAAATCAATCCTTTTAATAATGTTTTCGAAAATAAAAGTTAAATCGGCGCTGGTTTTGTTGATGTTGGTAATGTATTCCAATCCTTTGGCGTAGAGCTTTACTAGTTCTTTCTCCCTTTTTTGCAGCCGGTTTACCAAATCCTGCGTGTAGAAAAATGTTCCGCTTGCAATTAGCAATGCGGCAATTAAGAGAGCGATTTTCAAATTTAACGAAAAAGTGTTTTTAATTTTCATTCGGCATATTCCTTAAAAAATTCTTTCAAGCCTGTAACTATTGAATCGATTATATTCTTTCTAAAATCGGGATTGAGTAAAAGCTCTTCCTGGTTGGGCATAATAATGAACGACGGTTCAATTAAAATAGCAGGGGCTTCGGTTATTCTGCACATGTAAAGATTGTCCCAATAAAAACCGAAATTTTTTAGCGGCAAGTTTTTACCCAATTCATTGTAAATTGATTTTGCCAATGGCAGAGCCTGCGGGTAATAGTAATAAACCGAGTAGCCGTGGTGCAAAATTGGATTAACCCCTTGCGGAACGGCGTTGTTGTGCAGGCTGATTGAAACGTCAGGTTTGAAGCTAACCACTTTAGCTCTTCTTTGGCGGAGGGGCAACTCGGAAGAAATTTCCGGACGTGTGAGGAATACAACGGCGCCTTCGTCTTCCAGCGCACGTTTTAATTCCGTCGCGATTACGTAGTTAATATTTCGTTCTTCCAAGCCGCCGGGTCCCACGGCGCCGGTGCCGGGATTGTGCCCTGGGTCGAGGACAATTCGCCGCCCTTTTAATTGATTGTCCCAGAATAAAAAGCCGGGGTTCTTTTCTGCCGGTTTTTTGATCTTTAGAACGAAAACGTTGCCGCTGTATTTTACGTAATATCCCCAAATGGTTTTAGAAGTTAAAATTAATTCGACTTTTAAGACGCCGTCACACGGTTGATAATGTTTGATTTCCTTAATTAATTTTAATCCCGGGCAATAATAAGCCCAATCAATGTTTGAGGTCGTGTTGTAAAAATAAAGGATTAGCTTAGCAGGGTTGAGGCTTTCGTGAATTTCTACTGGCGCTCTTTCCGAAAGTCCGAACTGAACATCAACAAATTTGTCGTTGTCTTTAGTCCTGATTAATTGAATTTGTGCTTGTGGAGGTAAAGTGCCGGAAGGCAATGTGTCCACCTCGGAAGCTGGCAAATAAATTGAAATACCGGTTGTTAATTTGCTTCGAGTCCAGTTGCCGAACCTTCCGTCGGCAATCAATTTTACGCTGTCGGGTAAAAATAGTTTGTAACCTAATTTGGGTCCGTATCTCGCTGTAATAAAATTAGGGTTTTTTTTCGTTAGCAAGATTGTTGGCGTTGATGAACGTTGAACGGTAATGCGAGCAGGCAAAGTAAAATCGGTATCTTTAATGCCTTCGTAACTTAAATGCGCCGTAATTATTGAAGAATCGAGAGGTTGAAAGATTCTACACGCGCCCGTGTAAATGCCTTTGATTGTGTCGCCCATTGTCGTGAATCCGCTTCCAAAAACCGCTTCGCCCCAGTAATAATTATCTATTAAATGGGTTTCCAGAAGCGGAAATTTTTTGTTTAAGCCGCTAATTGTGAAGTAACCCGTGGCATTTGGCGACGCCTTGAATTTTACTTTAATTATTTCCCCAATGTTTACGGTAGTAATTCCGCGCGGCGAAATTGTAAAGTTAGAGTCAATTTCAAACTTGTCACTTCGGGAGGTTTTAATTGGCGGAATGAACCGAAATGTTTTTGTTAGAGTCTCGGATTTGTTTGTGTAAAAAAGTTTTAATTTAATTATGCCTAATTTAAATCCCGCTGAATCGTTTTGTTCATTAATTAAGACAGGAATATTCGCAATGAATTTACCTTGGGGGGAGAGGAGTGCCGGAACCCCGTTTATTGTTAGTTTTTGAGGGACGGGGGAGGCTGTTCCCTCTACAAATATTGAGTCTCTGAACAGTCGTATTTTTTGTAGATCTTTAATGTTGGTTAATTGAATTTTAAGGGAATCTAAAGATTGAGCCGTAACAATTAAGTTGAGAATTAATGTTAGAAGAAAAACCTTTTTAGCTATTCCATTTAAATACATTTTAATAAAATTCCACATTAAATTGTCAAGTAATTATTTCGTTATTATGCCAATATTTTGTCTTCCGTTTATTTTAACGACCAACGGTTTTTTTAATCTGATATGCTTAATGAAATTATGCTTAGAAAAAGCCCTTTTCCTTTCGAGCCACTGCCAATTTAAATAATCGTTTTTGTCGTAAGGGTCTATTGTGAAATAACTGACTTTAAAAGAAGTTAAGTTTTGAAAGAAATGAGAACCTTGGGAAGGTTCAACGTCCATGTCGTCGAAGCTTGTTTCTACTATTGCTTTTGCTCCGCTAATCTGTTCCCAAGTTACCGGGATGCCTAGCCAGGGGTCCAAAGAACCCCAGCGTCCCATGCCAATTAAAACGTAAGGCAAATTATCGCGCACTAACAAGCCGTTGAGTTTAGCTATTTCCATAGCAATTTGTTTTGTTCTAGCCCTGTCGAAAGTTTTTTTGTTAACTACTACAATATCCCTGATATTATTGATTGATCCGTTGCCAAGCACGTGAACGCTCTTGCAAATAAGGTCTTCCGGAGGTACGTCACTTAATTTTAAATCCACTGTTTCGTTTTCAATTACAACTGGTCTCATTTGTAAAACCGCAAATTGCTTTTTCTGTCCGGGTGGAGTTGAAAGGTTGATTGCAAATTCGATTTCAATTTCCGAACCGGTTCCCCATTTGGCGACTTTCAAAAGTTGACTTGCAATTTCGGGCAGCGGGAATATTTTGTGCTTAAGTATTGGTGCGAGAGTAAATAATTTAACGCCTTCCCTCGAAATGCCGTCGTAAAGGGCGTCGTTCTCGAGGCTATATGTGGACGCCGTGTGATTCAAAGCGCCGTCCTTTTCGGCGACGGATAAGGGGAGTTTTTTAATGAACTTGTCCTCGGACAGATCCATGTCGTCCAAATCGTCAACCATGTTGAGCGCAAAGAATTCCCGTTGACTGTATTTTAACGTTTCTTTAATGTTCGAAAGTTGAAGTGCGTGATTGGGATATTTGGGCGAGAATCTCAAAACGTTTCCGCCGTCGGTAATCATTTTGCCAAGTCCTAAAGCGGCGGAAACAACTCCGTCTTCGGACTTAGCTGGTTTGGTAGGGTAGAAATTGTAGGAGCGCGCGACCCCCGAAATTTCGGGATAAAAATAACCGTTGTGATTATTTCCTTCCAATTTTTGAATGATTATCGCCATCTTCTCTTCCTCAGAACGATAAGCGGTCATCCTGATATATTCTTTGGAACGATTGTAGAAAGTGGAAGCGTAAATATGCTTGACGGCGTTTAACAATTGAGCTACGCGAATGTGAATATCCCGATGAATATTGGGCAACATTATTGTTTCGTAAACGCCGGCGAAGGGTTGACCTTGCGAATCTTCCAAAAGGCTTGAGGATCGGATTGCCAATGGCGAATGCACTACTGAAAGCAATTCGTAAATATCGTCAATAATTGCTTTAGGGAAATATTCGGCGTTAAGAAATTTTTCGACTAATTTGTTATCGTCCCTACAGTTAAGCGCAAAATCGAGCAAGTTATTTTTTTCTAAAAATTCGTCGAACACATCGGTGGCAATTACCACCAAGGAAGGAATGAAAATTTCAACCCCCTTAAAACTATTGCGAATGTTTAAGTTGTAAAGGAGAGAATTAAAAAAAGCCAAGCCACGCGCCTTTCCGCCAATCGAGCCGCCGCCGATTCTGCAGAAGGTCGCCGAAAAATCAAACGTCTCCTTTTTGAATTCGGAAATTACGGCTCTTTGCCTGTTGATTCTAAACTCGGAAAGGGTTCGGATTAAGTAGTCCCTTAAATCTTTTGGGGTTTTGAAATCGGAAACTTTTTGTGGTCTTAACAAATGTGCCAGGTAAAATTCCGTTCGCGCTTTTAACCAATTCGAAAAGTGATTTCTGTTAGCGTGGTAAATTAAACTTTCCTCCGGGATTGTTCTGAGTCTGTCTTCCAATTCGGTTAAATTACGGGCACGTGCCACTTCTTCGCCGCGCTCATTCCTAAAAATAAAATCTCCGAAACTGAAGTTTTCCTTCATTAGTTTTCTTAGGTCATTTAACAAAGTAGGCGAATTTTTGTGAAGGAAAGAAGCTCCAATAGAATGAGCCTTTTCGGCGTTGTCGGGTTGGTTTGACTGAATAATAATAGGTATATCGGAGAATTCCGATTTAATTTTTTTTGTTAGCTTGAATCCGGCCCGCGGATCTTTTTTGCCATGGCGCTTAAAGCCAACGTCTGTAATAATTCCCAAAATATGCTTTCGGTATTTGACGTAAAATTGCATTGCTTCTTCGTAAGTGGAGCAAAGAATTATTTTAGGGCGCGCGCGCATGCGTAAAAATTTATGAGAGTAGTTGATGCTTTCTTCGAGTAGGTTCTGCGATTGTTGCAGCAATTCCATGTAAATTACAGGCAGGAAAGAAGAATAATAACGGACGTTGTCCTCAACGACAAGGATCACTTGAACGCCCATTATATTTACGTCGTGTTCGATGTTTTTTCTATCCTCAACGAATTTAATTATTCCGACAAGCAAGCGGTAGTCGCCCTGCCACACAAATATTTTATCGAATAGCTCCGCATCCTTTGAATTTATTAGATTTGTAAGGTCTTTGTTGTCGTAACCCAGCATTATTACGGGGATATCCGGGTTTTGTTTTTTAAATTCCTTAACGAAATCAACGGAACTCATCCCTTCGATATGCATCGTTACTATTACCAGTTTAAAGCGTTTTTCTTTGCGGAGCAATTCCAGCGCATCGAACGCGTTTGAAATCTGGTAAAGCTCCGGCGAATGGCTCAAGTTTAATCCGAGGTATTCTTTCCTTATTAGTTCGTACAATCGTCCGTCTTCTTCGAAGATGTAGGAGTCGTAGAGGCTTGAGACAAGTAGTATATCCGTAACTCTGTAGGACATTAAATTGTGGAAGTCCTGGAATTTTGAGTATTCGCTTTTTTTAAATAGGTCTTTGCTTAATTTAATTTGACTTGGGCTCATCTTATTTTATTTGAATTATTTACGATTAAAATAATAAAATAAATTTAGAGTTTCTAAAAAAGAAGCCGCCGGTAGAACAAGGATTAAATATAATGGGGTCTGACTTATTTTGGGCTAACAAATTTTCGTTTTAATTAGGCATTAAAAGATCGTTAAAATAATTAAAGATCCCCGCTTAACTGTCGAAATGTTTAATAAAATCAGGGGGCAAGGGAGCAATTAAAAAATAGGTTGAATGAAAATCAGAACGCTTCTCCGATTCCAAGGTGGAATTGAAAGATGTTCCAGAAACCGCCCCTGTCGTTTAAACGAACAATTAAGTTTCTTCTGTCCTTTGGATCGAAAAATTTAAAAGCAAAATCTAATCTTAGTGGAACAAAATCGGTATAAAAACGAAGTCCGAAGCCAACGGCAACAGCAAAGCTGTTAAGCTGAATTTCTGAAAAGCTATTCCATGTGTTCCCGTAATCGGTAAAAATGGCATAGCCCAAATGCCCGATTAATCTTTGTCGCAGTTCGAACGAGCCCTCAATCAAAGCAAAGCCGCCCGGGGAAATTCCCCGCAACAAAACCGAGTTGAAATCGGTAGTTGGCGCCGTAATGTTTATCGGAGATTCTTCGGGAACGAGTTCACGGCTGCCCCAACCGCGAATGGAGTTAGAGCCGCCGGCATAGAGTCGTTGGTTAATTGAAATATCCGCTTTGTTGCCTTGTGCAACGTAAATATCCCCAACTTTTAACTTAATGCCGAAGGCGGAAGTTTTTTTGAAAAACAATTTTGGAAAGTAACTAACCTCTGCAATAGCCTTAAAATATTGGGGTTTGGCAAACCTAGCGCCCCTAATCTTGCTAATTAAATAGGGAATGGAATTGCCATTTTCAAGAATTAGCGAAAGGGAATATCCGTTCGTAGGGAAAAACATGCTGTTAGTATGATTAGCGTTTATTTTAATGCCTAACAACGTATTAGTCGTGAAGAATTTGTTATCTTTCAAAATGTTGTTCATAAAATAGTTCACCAGAGAATCGACATTAACGTTGGAGTTCCCAAATTGTCGTAGAAAGGAAAGCCTTAAATTATTAGAAATGTAAGAGCGCTGGTAAATGTATTGCGCGTTTTCCCAGTTGAAGTAGGTTTTTAGCCCGGTAAAATAAGTGTAACGGGGCAATTCAAAATTCAAGGCAAGGTTAGCGCCAAAGATTTTTGAATTATACTCGTTGCGTCTTTTTTGTAAAGTAAAATAAGTTTCGAATTTTGTATTGATTGGTTTGCCAAATAAAAAGGGCTGTTCAATGGTCAGATGTGCGTCGGAATAGCCTTGTAGAGTTGTGTCTGCAAGGGAGGCGTTTTTCAAAAAGTTCCAAATATCCTGCCCGGCGGCGGAAGCGTTTAAGGCGAGCTTTCGCGCGTTACCCAAAAAATTCTTGCGGGAAAATTCAATTCCCAAGCCAAGGTTAAAAGCGTTGTCCTCGTTATTGGCTATTATTTGCGGGGCTATTCCGTACATCTTGTCGACATCGGCGCTTATTAATAAAGGCACTGTGGAATCGACGCTATCGGAAACTATTGCCGAAACAAGCGCCGAGGAAAAAAGATTTGTTCTGTAAAGCCTGATTTGAGCTTGAGTGATGTTAAAGTTACTGTAATATTCTCCCGTTTTAATGTTCACGATTTTTTTTAGAAGGTCGTCGGAAACTAATTTGCCGCCGGGACCCTTTTTGCTGATTTTAATTTTGCCTATTTTGTACCTTCTGCCTGCGTGGAAGAGGAAACTGACTTGCGCTTTATTTTTAATAGTGTCTACCTTCACAAAAGGTTTATCCGCTTTGGCGAGCATGAATCCATTGTCCTGTAACAAAGTAATTGCTTGCCTCTCCGATTGTTCAACCTTCGGAGCGGAATAAAAACTCGCGGTGTCGAAGTTCACAATCCCTTTGATTTTATTGAACAATTTAACATTGATGTTGCGCAGCCCTTTAACGATAGTTTTTGCAAAGCGATGCCTAACGCCTTCTTGAATGAAATAAGTAAGGTAAACGTATTTACGAACCGTGTCAATCTTAATTTTGTGCGAAACTTTTACCATGAAAAATCCGTTTTCGAAATAGAGCTTTCTAATGTTTTGCTCGTCAAGGGGAATTTTCAGACTGTCGAATAAAACTGGTGCTTCGCCAAGATTACTAAAACTGTAAAGGAATTGTGAGAACCAGCCCGGGGATTCTTTCGAAACAATTGCCGCTCTTAATTCGGCGTCCGAATAAAAAGAATTACCGCTAAAGTTAATTTCATTCAATTCGAATTTACCTACATCCTGAGCTTGCGCCGTTCGAAAAAGCAAAAAGAATAAGAAAGCAAAAGCGAAAAAATATTTGTTTCCCGGCTTAATCATCTTTAATAATAATTGTGTCTCCTATTTTAATGATTGAAGAAAGTTCGTCAATATCCTCGTTGCTTAAGGCAATCGAGCCGTTTGTCCAGTTAAAAACGAACGGCAAATTTTTGAAAATGAAGTTGTACTTTCCCGTGCCGTGTATTCCAATGTAGCTGCCTAGGGGCGTATTAGCGGGAGGGCATTCGCCTTTTTTTAGCTTGCTTACTATTAACAAATATTCCTTACGGGAAATAATTTTTTTGCGAAGCGCTTCCGCGGCATCTGTTAAGTTTGGGTAATTTAAATGAAAGTAACGATAATACCGTTTTGATTTTTTAATATTGCAAATTTTGTAAACCCCGATGGGAGTAGCAAGATCGCCCGCATGGTTTTTGATTGGCGAGTTATTTCTTCCGAAAACGATTTTGTAAGTTTTAATAAATTTGTCTCCGTTAAACAGATCCAATTTGTAACTTTTGCGATGAGCCACTAAAATAGGACGGTCGACACTGGCGACGTCGGCTTTTTTCAAAGCTTCTTTTAAGGTGGGTTCGCGGAAGTTCAAGAACATTCCGTAAATTAGTACTCCAGCAAAAAAAATTATTACGCTGGAAGCGATGTAAATAATATTTTTAATCATTTAACGTAAAAAGAAAAAATAATTCCAAACAAAACAATATATTAAAAAGCTAAATCAAAAATTTGACGAAGAAATTTATTTGCAAAATACTTTCGAGGGCGTTACCGTTAAAGCGATTCATGAATTTTTTAACTACTTTTGAGTTCGAAAAAATAAAACGGTGATTAAGTATTGAGACAAAATTTTAAGAGACAAATAATTGTTGAAAAGGAATGGAAAACCCAAGTAAGTTTTTTTTAATATTGCTTTTTTTAGCTTCTGCCACTTTTGCCCAGCGGGCGGTTCAAATAGCAAGACTAAAATATTCGGGCGGAGGTGATTGGTACAACGATCCTTCATCCGAGGTTAATTTGCTAAAATATGTTCGGCAAAAAACCAACATTAAAACAAAGCCCGAATACGTTTACGTGGACATAGCTTCGGATGATATTTTCCGTTATCCCATTTTATTCATGACAGGACACGGCGCCATTAAATTTTCGGAGGCGGAAGCGCGTAGGTTGAGGAAATATCTTGAAGCCGGAGGATTTTTGTACGCCGACGACGACTACGGAATGGACAAATTTTTTAGAAGGGAAATCAAAAAAGTGTTTCCGGAAAAGGAATTAAAAGAGCTGCCTTTTTCTTACGGGCTTTACCACATCGTTTACGATTTTAATTACGGTCCGCCTAAAATACACAAACACAACGGCAAACGGCCCCAAGGGTTCGGAATTTTCATCGGTAAGCGGCTTGCGGTTTACTACACTTACGAAAGCAATCCAAGCGACGGCTGGGCTGATCCCGAAGCGCACCACGATCCTCCGAGAATACGCGAACTCGCTCTGAAATTCGGCGTTAATTTGATTAGTTGGATTTTAACCCAATGAATACCCAAACTTACAAAGAGTTTATTCTTAAAAAGCTAAAAAGGCTTTACTTTAAAAAGCTTTTAATTGCTTTTGCTAAAAGCGTTTCAGATCTATTTGGATTTACAGTTGGTCTGCTTTTCTTATTTGTAACGGCGGAATTTATTTTTCGTTTTAATTCGGAAATTAGAACTTACCTTTTCGAAGCTTTTCTCCTCTTTTCAATCTTGTTCTTAATTCGAATTTTAATACGGAGGTTTGTCGTAGAATACAGAGTGTTTGGGAAAATCAATATTTACAGGCTTTCCGAAGAGGTGGGTGCGCGTTTCCCCAATATTAAAGATTCTTTGAAGAATGTTTTGCAATTAATCGAAGAAGATAATCCTTCTTATTCGAACGAATTAGTTGAAGCTGAGTTCAAAAGAGTTTACGAACAAACCAAAGATTACGATTTTTCTTCGATTGTAAAATTTAATTTCGGGAAAAAGGACTTAATGCAAACGCTAATATTATTAGTTTTTTTAACCATCGTATTCATTACGCCCGGTTATTACGGAGCTTTTTACAGGTTTACTCATTTTAAAACGGAATTTAAAACTCCCCCGGAATATTCATTGTCGGTTCAGCCCGAAAACAAAATTATTTCAAGAGGCGACAGTCTGAAAATCGAGTTAAAAGTAACCGGCTCTTTCGACGGCAAGCCGCAACTATTCTTAAAATCAAAGGAAGACTTCGACTTTAACGGCGTTTCAATGATTAAAGAAAGCTCACGAAAATTTTACAAAATATTTTATTCGATTCAAAATTCATTTAAATATTTCACAAAGCTTGGCAGTATTAACAGCGACACTTTTGAAATAAAAGTAATTGACAGACCAATTATTACCAAGTTAATTGTTACGGTTAAACCTCCGGCATATTCCGGTTTGGGTGTTTCCAGGCAATCGGACGAAGGGAACGTTACGGCTTTGAAGGGAAGCGTGATTAAGTGGAAAATAACGGCATCGAAAAAATTAAGCAAAGCGGAAATGGTTTTTGAAGATGGACGCAAACTATCAATGAAAATTAAAAATGCCGGAGCTTCAGCAATCCTGAAACTATTGAGCGACAACGACTACCATTTTGAAATTAAAGACACAAGCGGAATTGGAAACTCGAGCCCCATTACTTATTCATTAAAAGCGGAGAACGACGCTTTCCCGAGTATTGAATTGTTAATCCCAAAGCAAAATATGGCTTTAGGGGCAGACAACCTCGTAGGCATTTCCGCTAACATTTCCGACGACTTCGGTTTTTCCAAATTACTTTTAAAATACAAATTAAATTCTTCCCTAATAAAAACGGTATGGAAAAGCTACAAGGGTTTAAAAATACCAATAAATA
>JALWSN010000593.1 GCA_027080245.1 Ignavibacteriales bacterium
ATTTTAATCCTTTTGAATTTCCGTCAACGCTAACGGATTCAAGCCGCCCTCCCCTTTCGTCGATTTGTATTCCGTTGTAGTTATTATTGGAATTAAATCCGCTTGCAACCAATCCCAACGAAGCAAATGGTTTTACCCCCGCAAAATCGCCCCAAAAGTAAGATGCGGTTAACGAAAACGTTTTTTGCTTCAATTCAAGATTGCCAAAAGTCCTGCCGGAATACAAGTATTGAATTTCCAACTTAAGAGTATTTTTACGGACGGCGTAAATTCCCAATCCGAACGCAAACTTAGGAGAAAATGAAAAAACGGATTTTGGAGCGAACGAGTAAGGATTGCTAATTTTGGCTTTAATTTGCTTGTTGATTTCATCTTCAATCAGATTGTAAACCTTTTGGAGTCCGTTAAAATTAAAAAATGTAATTCCTGAAAAAATCGAGACTCCGAATTTCCATTTTTCTTGAAGGAAATTTTCCGGTGAACCTTTGAACGCGCCCAAAGGCAACGCTCTATCCGCTCCGTGGTAAAGTAAACTATTTGCCAATGCGCCCGTATTAAATTCAATTTGTAAAGTCGTCCCATTTACTTTTTTAATTGTTGGCTTTAAATTGTTGAATTTGAAAATCTTTGCCCCGTTCTTGATTTCTTCAAAGAAGTTAATTTTAAAGGCTTCCGAAATCAAAGAATTGTAAGAGATTTGGAACAAAGAATCGAGAATCTCTCCGTCTCTTTTTTTTGTTATTTTACAGTAATATTCGTTAGCGTTTTTTCTGTAAAATACCGCCTTTTGGAAGCCTTTAACATTTTTGAACAACTGGTAGTAATTTCTTTCCTTACGTGAAATAACCTTCCCAACGCGCGGACTTAAAATAATAATCTGCGATTTAGCCTGCGGAAGAATTTTCCCCTGATAGAAAAGAATTAAAAGAATATAAAACGAAAGTAATTTAATTGAACTTTTCATTTTACGCCTCAAAAAATTATCTAATCCGATTCCAAAATAATTTGCTTGAAGGAGGGAGTTGTCACGGGAATGTAAAAAAAATGTAAAAATTTAACGAAGACAAACAAACAAGTTTTTGCGGTCAAGTTGTTTTGCGGGTGGATTGTTGAATTACTGGATGAATACATTGCTGGACTATTGGACGAACGAGGTTTGTTTAGATTTCAAAAGTCTTAAGGAATAAGTCTTAAGTGGTAAGTTGCGGACATTGTTCCTTTAACATTAACCATGTTCTTAATAGTGTGGGTATTGATAAACTGGAATTACACTATTGAATTCCGTTTTGATTTTAATTATTTTTTTAGAAACGCCTACTGATTTACTTTTAGAAATAAGCTAATAAGGTTTTTTTGAGGGGAGTTACTTTTCTGTTATTAAGGTTTAAGTTTTAAAAATAAGGTTAGAATTTTTTAATTTAATTAAAATTTTAAATACCTTTTTCTTGTACTCTCCCTTATGCCTTCTTTATCCATTCGCCCAATCATTCATTCATCCGTTAAAAAATTAGTTCGGGCTAAAGTTGTTGAAAAAATCTTAAGGAAATAGTTTTAATCGAGAAGAATTTGTCGTTTCCTTTGAACCTCTGAACCTTTTAGCCTCTTTAGCTTTTCCGTTCAACATTCATAATTCATAATTATTATTGTATTTGCGGCTAATTCACATTTTTACTTTATTCCGTAGATTGTTCCCTTCCCCGCAACATGCGAGCTTGGAGAAGAATTCACGCCATAAAAATTTTACAACAATTACCAATTAAGAGATAAACCAAGCACCACGAACTACGAACCACGAACAAAAATTCCTAAAAACGCAAACTACCCCATCCTTTTGTCCAATTTGTCCCGGCGTAGCCAACAGAAAGCCCCATGGTATGCAGAGAAAAATAGCGGCAATTTTAAAATACGGAATAAAATAAAATTAAATGTCCTAAAATAAAAAACCCCGCTTTCCTGGCGGGGTTTTTTTAATTCTCTAATAATTTACGGCTTTAGGATAAGTGGAGTTTTTCAATCTGAACTGTTTTACTACTTCTTTCAATTGGCTCATTAAAGCGTTAAGTTTTTCCGTTTCCCGAGCAATTTGGTGAATCCCTTGCGCCGATTCCTGAGTAACGCTATTAATGGTTTGCACGTTTCTGCTAATCTGCTCTGCAGCGGAGGATTGTTGTTCCGTGGCAGCGGCAAGTTGATTTATTTCGTTAACGACCATTTCCGTTGAGCTAATGATTTTCTTCAATTGTTCGCCGGATTTTTCAGCCAACTCTTTACCTCTTTCAGCTTCAAGGTTTCCCTGCGAAATAGCTTCCACGGCGCCCGATGTATCGCTTTGGATTTGCCTAATCATTTGCGCAATTTCTTTTGTAGCTTTCGTAGTTCTTTCGGCAAGTTTTCTTACCTCGTCCGCAACTACGGCAAAACCGCGTCCGTGCTCTCCGGCTCTTGCCGCCTCGATTGCTGCGTTGAGAGCCAAAAGGTTCGTTTGATCAGCAATTTCTTCTATTACTTCAACAATCTCGCCTATTTTGTCGCTGCTTTCGCCCAATTTGCTAATTGTCTGGCTCGACTGCCGAACTACTTCGGTAATTTTAAACATTCCCTGAATAGTTTGTTCGACAATTTCTCCGCCTTCGCTTGCAACGGATTGAGCATCCTTTGCAAAGTTAACTG
>JALWSN010000594.1 GCA_027080245.1 Ignavibacteriales bacterium
AATGCCTCCGATGTTCAAAGGCACGTGAAAGGTAATAATATCGGCGCTTAGCGCTTCTTCGAGCGAATGGAAATCTTTACCGCCCAGAGTTCTTTCGAGCGGAGGATCGTTTTTAATTACTTGCAGCCCCAAAGCCTCGGAAATAAAGGCTATTTTCGAACCAATATTCCCAACGCCAATAATACCAATGGTTTTGCCGCTTAATGAAATATTTTCTTCTTTTAGCAAAAAGCTTAAAGCGGCGAAGAAATATTCGGCTACAGCCTGAGAATTACAACCCTTTGCGTTTGAATAACCTATTCCTTTTTGTAACAAGTATTCTTTTTGAATATGGTCTTCTCCGATTGTAGCAGTTCCTACAAATTTAACGTTAGTGTTTTCAAGCAATTGTCGATTTACCTGGGTGACAGACCGTACAATCAAGGCGTCGGCATTTTTCAAATCTTTGTTTTTAATTTCTCTGCCCGGCAGCAAACGCACATTGCCCGCCTGCGAGAAACATTCTTTGGCAAAAATAATATTTTCATCGGCGACTATGTTAAGCAAACCAAATCCCTTAAAAATTTAACAATCATTTTTCTATATTTTAAGTTTTAAAATAAAAATTTAATACGAGGAAATTAAATGCAATTTAAAAGAAGAACTCACACATGCGGCGAACTAAGAGAATCGAAAATTGGCGAAAGGGTAGTTCTTAACGGTTGGGTTGATTCGAGGCGGGATTTAGGCGGAGTAATATTTATTGACTTACGCGATCGTTACGGCATCACACAGGTTGTTTTTGAACCGGCGTTCAATAAAGAAGCTCACGAGCTCGCCAAAAAATTACGCAGCGAATTTGTGATTTCGGTTGAGGGCGTTGTGCGCAATCGTCCCGAGGATACCTTAAATCCTAATTTACCAACGGGAATGATTGACGTTAAGGTGGATAAGTTAATAATTTTAAATGAAGCGGTAACTCCGCCATTTCAAATAAAAGACAATATTGACGTTAACGAAGATTTGCGATTGAAGTACCGCTACCTCGATTTAAGACGCTCGAAGATGCAGAAAAATTTATTATTGCGGCACAAAGTTTACCAGATTGTACGGCGGTATTTTGACGAAAATAATTTTGTTGAAGTTGAAACTCCAATGTTAATGAAAAGCACGCCCGAGGGGGCAAGGGACTTTTTAGTGCCTTCGCGTTTGCACAAGGGCAAGTTTTACGCGCTTCCGCAATCGCCGCAAACGTACAAACAAATCTTAATGGTTGCCGGCTACGACAGGTATTTTCAGATTACCAAATGTTTCAGAGACGAAGATTTAAGGGCAGATCGCCAGCCGGAGTTCACGCAAATTGACGTTGAAATGTCCTTTGTTGATGTTGAGGATGTTTTTGAGATTGTTGAAGGATTAATGAAAAAATTGTTCAAGGAAGTCTGGAACAAGGAGTTAGAGCTGCCTTTGCCGCGGCTTTCCTTCAACGAAGCAATGGAAAAATATGGCAGCGACAAACCGGACTTAAGGTTCGAGCTGGAGATGGTTAAGTTAAATGATGTGTTTGCAAATTCCGAATTTCGCGTTTTCAATAATACGATTGAGGAAGGCGGAATAATCACGGGACTTTTGGCTAAGGGCTGCGGCGATTATACCAGGAATCAATTGGACGTGCTGACGAATTTTGTAAAAAAACTTGGCGCCGGCGGTTTAATCTGGATGAGAGTAAGAGAAGATGGACTCGAAGCGCCGGTCGCAAAATTCTTCAGCGAAGAAGAAAAGCAAGCTTTAATTAAACAGATGAATGCCGAAGCGGGGGATTTAATTTTTATTATTTCCGGACAATGGAACAAGGCGCTGACAATAATGGGCAACTTGAGATTGGAAATGGCAAAGCGGATGAATTTAATAAAAGAGGACGCCGAGCCTTCGCTTTTGTGGGTTACGGATTTTCCTTTGCTGGAGTGGGACGATGAAACGCAGCGGTTTTACGCAATGCATCATCCGTTTACCTCGCCCCGCGTTGAGGATATTCCGTTAATGGATTCGGAGCCCGCCAAGGTTCGCGCAAGGGCATACGATTTGGTTTTGAACGGAAACGAAATAGCTGGCGGCAGTATTCGTATTCACGATTCCAAACTTCAATCAAAGATGTTTGAGGTTTTAGGTATTTCGAAGGAAGAAGCCGAAGAGAAGTTTGGATTTTTAATGAACGCTTTCAAATACGGCGCGCCTCCGCACGGCGGCATCGCTTTCGGGTTCGACAGAATGGTGATGTTGTTTGCGGGCGAGAACTCGATTAGAGAAGTAATGGCTTTTCCAAAAACTTCAAGCGGGTTGTCGTTGATGGACGATTCGCCTTCGACGGTAAGCGAAGAACAATTGAAAGAATTGCACATTAAGTTGAGATAAATTTTAAAAAAAATTGAAATATTATTGAGTAGTTAATATATTTGAAATCTCTTTTTGAAAATTTGTTCTAAGGTTTGTTAAGGTCTCGCGTAGCTCAGAGGTAGAGCACTCCGACTTTCAGTCGGAGGGGTCCCTACAAGAGAGAGCGCAGAAAAAGTTGAAATAGTGTTAAGATGGGCGCGTAGCTCAGAGGTAGAGCACTCCGACTTTCAGTCGGAGGGGTCCCTACAAGAGAGAGCGCAGAAAAAGTTGAAATAGTGTTAAGATGGGCGCGTAG
>JALWSN010000595.1 GCA_027080245.1 Ignavibacteriales bacterium
TTAATAATTAGTTCGTTTACAGGAACTAGAATAAGTAAAGACAAAATTGATAATCTATGCAGTAAAATAAAAGATAGTGAATCACCACTCGATTTGTGGAAAACGGCTTTAGAAGAATTAAAAGCACTTGCTGAATATAAGATTCGTGAAGACAAACCAATTGAATTGCCAGAAACACCGTTGCTTACAGAAATAGGATTTAATGATACAAACATACAACGAATTGTAGAATTGTTTTCGCCAGACAAATGGCTTACTATGGTGACCCAAAAAATAGAATTTGAACCACATTTTTTCTATTCAACAAGTAATGAAATGCAAGATGTCATTCCTTTCTCAGAAGCATCAGCTGGTCAACAGGCGACAGCTCTTTTGTCCGTTCTACTTAATCAAGAAGGTAGCCCCTTGTTAATTGATCAGCCAGAAGATGATATTGACAATCGTGCAATAAATGATATCATAGAGAATATATGGAAAGCTAAAAATAACCGTCAATTGATTTTTACCAGTCATAATGCAAATCTTGTAGTTAACGGGGACGCTGAGTTAGTTGTTTGTTGTGATTACAAAGAGTCAAGCCAACAAACACAAGGTGTAATTAAATATGAAGGAGCTATTGATAACCCTGAAATTAAGAAAGAAATAACCTTAGTAATGGAAGGTGGGGAAAAGGCATTTAGGTTAAGAAAAGAAAAATATGGGTTTTAAAAAAGCACATACCGCCAACAATGTATAAAAGGCATTGGGCGAGTGGCAGTTAAAATGAAATATTATGAATATAATTAAACGGTATAGTAAATTGAAAGTTAGGTGTTTCAAAACGCCCAACGCCTCATATACTGTACCGTTATGGTCAAGCTAAAAAACAACTTAACGTATGAGTGACAACTTTCATATAGGAACAACATTAACAAGAAATCAGTGGATTGAAGTTCTTTTTGATAAAGAAATTACAAAACCCAAAGACATTTCTCTATTACAGGTAATGTATTCCTTTGAAGGACATCAAGCCTCAGCAAGTCAGATTAGATTAATACTTGACGGACAAAAGACAGTTGCTCCATTGAATTCACAAATGGGACATTGGGGGAAACGGTTAGTGAAAAAATATCCATTGAGACTTTCAAAGAGAGAAGATGGAACAGAGAGAAAATGGGATATATTCTTTGATGGGTGGAAAGAAGGAAAACTTTTCATTTGGAAAATAAAAAAAGAATTAGTTGAAGCATTAGAAGAAACTAAATTAACGGGGGATGAACAATATCCAGAAGAAATACAGATTGATAGACAGACTAATTTGACTGAGGGTTTAAAAAAGACAATTACAGTAAACTCTTATGAACGAAATCCAAAAGCTCGACAGAAGTGTATTGATTATTGGAAACCAATTTGCTCGGTATGCGACTTTGACTTTGAAAAGAAATATGGTGATTTAGGAAAAGGTTTTATTCACGTTCACCATTTAGTTCCTGTCTCGGATATTGGACTAACTTACCAAGTTGACCCAATTTATGACCTCAGACCAGTTTGTCCAAATTGTCATTCTATGTTACACAAGACAAATCCTCCACTAACAATAGAAGAATTAAAAAAAATAATAAAAAATAAATAATTATGGGAGCAGTATATACAATTGTTGAATGTTTAGTAACTTATAAAGATGAAACATCAGAAATAAGGAGACCAACATATTCTTAAATTTCTGTTGGTTTAGCCTCTGTTAACCAGATATCAGTTATAAATTATTTACGTGATAATTTAAAAGATGTAAGAAGAATTGAAGTTCTTGATACATTGTATTTCAAAAGTGAAGAAGATTATAAAAAATATTCAAAGACTATGAAAATAACAAAGCCAAGCTATAACAAAAAATAGTGAATAGTACTAATAATGAATACGATAGCAATAAATAAACATAATGCAAACCCGAAAATTAAGTGCGTTGAAATGCCAACGAACCATATTTAAACCGTTATTTTCATGAAGGATTATCGGTAAAATGGCGTATAACAAAATAAGGTATGGAAGCGTTGCGCCTGTTGCTGATATCCGGAATAAGCCAATGTTTTCCCATAAGACATCGGGATTTCAACATAGCTGTATTGCCTGCCCGACGGGAACTTGGCCGGTTGGACCGGGATGTAGCGTGATATATTAAGGGTTGCTTTAGGGTCAGCGAGGTGGGTCTAAAATGGATATGAGCTAAAATCAGGGGTGTGTTTCCCGGACAGAATATTGATAATAACTTTCTAAAATATTACCGGCTCATCCCGAAATAAACGAGCTTCTCCTGAAGCTGCCGCAAAGCGGCTTAGTCTAACAACGGCTTCAACGCTGAGGCGATCACGTGCGGTATAAATTAGCAAACGTAAGTTATTTAAAAACGTGCTCCTGCAGGGTAAACCGAGACTGTAAACGTTATTTTAATTGTAAACTAAGTTTATAACATGATACCCGTCAAAGTGTAAACTAAATTAATACATAAACGGATATTTAATTCTATTTTCTTTATTAAAATAATTGGCATTAATTTTGCTATTTTAATAAGATGTTTCTTAATTTTTAGTTAGGTAGGTAGAAATGAAAAATTATTTTATTGTATTTTTTCTTTCGTTCAATTTTATTACCGGTGCCTATGCCCAAGAACAAACAGCCAACAGCCATATC
>JALWSN010000596.1 GCA_027080245.1 Ignavibacteriales bacterium
GCTATTGGCGTTATTGTAGTCCAGGATTACGAAAATCCCCGGAAATATTCCGAGGAAGATTTGGAATTACTAAGCATCATTGGAAACAATCTTGCGGGGATTTTTGAAAAGCAAAGAATGCTGAAAGAATTGAAGGAAAGCGAGGAGAAATTCCGTTCGCTGTTCGACGACGCTACCAATATGATTCATATTTTAAGCGCGGAAGGAAGGTTTGTGGACGTTAACCGGTCTGAGCTTAAAAAATTGGAATATTCAAAGGAAGAATTACTTGGCGAGCATTTTTCTAAGATTGTTCACCCCGATTTTTTAGAAATAGCAGAAGAAAATTTTCCAAAAGTTCTTCAAGGCAAAAAAATTCATTTCGAATGTGCTTATGTAAGTAAAAGCGGCAAAATAATTAATGTGGAAATCCATGCTTATCCCCAAATTTCGAAAGGCAAAGTTGTGGCGGTAAGAGCCATTGTTGACGATATTACCGAAAAGAAAAAGGCAACGGAAGCTTTGATTGAACAGGAGCGCTACGCTAAAAATATTTTCAGTAATATTAACGAAAATATTTTCATTTTGTCTAAGGATTATGAGATACTTGATGTAAACAGAAAAGTTTTGCTTAACATGGGATACGAACGGGAGGAAGTGCTTGGCAAACATTGTTTTGAAATTTCCCACAAGTTGAACGAACCTTGTGACCTTCACGGGGAAACATGTTACCTTCAAAAAGTTTTTCAGGAAAAAACCCCAATTAATTTCAGGCACATTCATTTCGACAGAAATAATAACGAGCGGTACGTGGACATCATCATGTCCCCAATAAAGGACGAAGAAGGTAACGTGGTTAACGTAATTGAAGCTACCCGCGACGTAACGGATTTAATAATGACCGAAAGAGCCCTTCAAAACAGGGAAGAAAAATATCGGCAATTGTTCGACAATATTCTTGCGGGAGTTTTCGAGACAAACATTAAGGGAGAAATTATTAGTTGTAACGATACTTTTGCACAAATGTTTGGTTACGAAAACGCCGAGGAGTTAATCGGGAAAAACGCCAGCATTCTTTACTTTTCGGAAGAGGAGAGGAAAGAATTCATCCGCAATTTGTTTGAAGACAAGTACCTGCTTGCTCAGGAATACAAGTTAAGGAAGAAAGACGGAAGTCCAGTGTGGGTTCTGGAAAATGTAACGTTGCTTGAATCGGGTTTGATTTTCGGGACGGACATTGACATTACTGAAAAGAAAATAGTTGAACAAGAATTGCTTGAAAGGCAGAAAAAATTAGCGGCGTTTGTGGAAACCGCCCCCGATGCGATTATTACGGCTAATTCTTACGGACAAATAGTTGAATGGAACGAATCAGCCGAGAAAATTTTTGGCTACGGCTACACGGAAGCTTTCGGGAGGGATATTTCAATACTCATGCCCGAGCGGTACAAATCGGTTCACAAAAAAGCCCTGAAAGCCGCGCTGGAAAGAGGCAATGTTCATTTAACAGAAAAAGGTCCGGTGGAAATTCAAGCAAAGCGAAAGAACGGGGAAATTTTTTACGCTGATATTTCGCTTAGTATGTTTAATTTAAACGGGGAAGTTTATTTTACGGCGGTAATCAGGGATATTACGGCAAAAAAAATAGCCGAATTGGAAGCGCTCAAACTTTCGGAGGCAATCGCTCAAAATCCCGTCTCTATTGTTATTCTCGATTTGGATTGGAAAATAGAATACGTAAATGACCATTTTGTTAAAACTACGGGTTTTGCACGCGAAGAGATTTTGGGAGAAAGCTCGAGGATATTGAAATCGGATTACCATTCTGAAAAGGTTTACGAAGAAATTAAACGAACTACGGAATCGGGCAAGATTTGGAAAGGCGAGCTGTTGAGTAAGCGTAAGAACGGCGAAGAATATTGGGAAGAAGTAATTTTTACCCCAATCAAAAATGAAAGGAATGAGATAATAAATTATTGCGCATTGAAAAACGACATCTCCGAACGAAAAAAATTGGAAGAGGAAATCAAAGAATATCAGAGCAACCTCGAGAAAAAAATTGAAGAGAGGACGAGAGAGCTGACACTTTCCGAAGAAAAATACCGCACGTTGGCCGAGAACATGCAGGAGTTTATTGCAAGGTTGGATGAAAATAATAATCTAATTTACGGTAATGCTGCCCTGCTTAAGTTAACTAAAACCGATGCAAAAAACGTGATGAACAAGAATATATTTGATTTTAATCCAAGTAAAGGTAAGCGGAAATTTAAGAAAATACAGGAAGTAATAGACAAGGTCAGAAAGACGGGGAAGACGCAGAAATTAGAGCTGGAAATGCCGTGGGGAATGTGGATTGAGTGGACGTTCGAGCCGGAGTTCAAATCCAACAAAGGCGCAAAGAACATTTTAATAATAGGGCACGACATTACGGAAATCAAAAAGGCTGAGGAGAATTTAAAGAAAGCTCTTCAAAAAGAGAAAGAATTGAATGAATTGAAAACGCAGTTCATTTCAACGGTTTCTCACGAGTTCCGCACGCCGCTGACGTCCATTTTGTCTTCCGTGGAAATGCTAAAGTATTACGGGAACAAATGGGATGAAGAAAAGAAGCAGGAGCATTTCGAACGAATTGCTAACTCAATCAAACACCTTACGGAAATGTTGGACGACGTGTTGGCAATAAGCAGGAAGGATAGGGGAAAAATCCAATTCAATCCGAAGAAAGAGAATTTGAAAGCTTTTCTAAATTCTCTTCTGGACGAGATGGGGAATATTTTGAAAGAGAAACAATCTTTAATTTTTAATTACTCGCTGGACGGCGAATATTTCGAATTCGATAGGAATATTTTGTCTCTGGTATTAAAGAATTTACTTTCGAACGCAATCAAGTACACGCCTGAAGGGAAAGTTAAGTTCAACGTTGTTTCGGAAGGGAACTCGTTAATTTTCGAAGTGATTGACGAGGGGATTGGGATCCCGGAGAAAGATTTGAAATACATTTTCGAGCCGTTCAGGCGGGCTTCGAACACGGGAGAAATAGGAGGCACAGGGTTAGGGCTTTCGATTGTGAAGGACAGCGTACAGATGCACAACGGAACGATTACCGTTACAAGCAAGGAAAACGAGGGTAGTACGTTTAAAGTTAAAATACCAATTGTGCAAGATTAGAGGGGAGTGTTAAATTGCGTGGGATTGTTGGATTGGATGAGTGCATCGGATGGATGGGTGCATGGATGCATTGATGGATGACTGGGGATGATTAGATTGAGATTCTTTACCGTTAACTTCCTAATGTGTCAACTTTTTGAAAAAAGCTAATAAGGTTTTTGATTTTAGTTTTGAGATTTTGGTGTTATTAAGGTTTGAATTTCAAAAATAAGATTTGATTTTTTTGAATTAAATCAAAACTTAAAATATTTTTATCCGGTAAGCCCCTTAATACCCCATTTATCCAATCATCCCGTTAAAAAATGTGCCGGGAGGATTTGTTTGAAAAATATTAAGGAATAAGTCTTAAGTAACGAGTTTTAATCAATATGAATTTGTCATTTCCTTTTAACCTCTTTCCCCCATTCATAATTCAACATTGTTTATAATTATTAGTGCATTTGCGGCTAATTTAATTGCGCGGGAACCAATCCATTCTACAAAGTAATGTGTTACAATTTCCCTTTCACAAAATCAATCGAGATTGAACTTTCCAGGTAAAACAATTTTACGTGTCGCTACCAAAATGATTTGCAAACCCGCCGTTTTGGCAAAAAAGAAATAATAAAATAGGAAATCATCTATTTATTACAAATTGAAATTTGATTAAAAATTCAAATTATTCTTGTATTTTAATCTTTAATAATTTACATTTAATTCTAAATTTATTATCCAAAAATACGATTATTTAAATGAGGAAATAATTAATTACTTTTATTGTCTTCCATTAGTTCCTTAATTTTTGGACAAGTTAAATCTGTAATCCTAAATTTAACGAGCGAGAGTAAAATGAAGAAAACTATTTTAATAGTTGAAGACGAAGAGAACATCAGAAAAAATATTAAGGAAATTTTAATCACAGAAGGCTACAATTGTTTGGAAGCGGCAAAAGCTGAAGATGCACTGAAAATTCTGGAAACAAATACTCCCGATTTAATACTTTCCGACATCATGATGCCGGGCATGGACGGCTACCAGTTTTACGATGAGGTTCGCAAAAGAAAAGCACTGGAATTTGTTCCATTTTTGTTCCTTTCCGCAAAAGTGGATGATTTGTCCGTGCGAACGGGAATGAGACTTGGAGCGGACGATTATATTAAAAAGCCTTTCTCCATTGCCGATTTACTCTCCTCAATAACTACCCGTTTGAAGAAAAAAGACAATTGGGATTCGTTCGTGAATGAAATTGGGGTTTCAATCTCTAAATTTGTTCCCCACGAGTTAAGGACTCCGTTAGTCTCTATTCTTGGCAATTCAAATTTGTTGATCGAATATTTCGATTCCCTTTCCGACAACGAGAAGTTCGACTTAATTAAATCAATTAACCGATCCGGTTACAGACTTTTACAAAGAATAGAGAAATTTTTAAAATATTCCGAATTAGTTTTAACGGAGCCCTACGAATACAAAAGTTTATTTGCAGAAAAATTTGGTTGCGATCCTTCTTTGGTAAATTTACCGGCTTTGATGTCGCAGGATTTCATTTGCATTAACAGAGAGAAGGATTTAACGGCAAATTTGCAAGAAGCAATACTAAAAATTGACGAGGAAAATTTCAAAATTGTTCTAAGGGAATTGCTTTCCAACGCCTGTCAATATTCGCCAAAGGGGAGCGAAATTCAAATTACAGGAGAAATTGAAGGAGAGCAATACAAAATAACGGTCAAGGATTTTGGGCAAGGAATTCCTCCCACCGAGTTAGGGAATATTCATGCTTTTTACCAATTGGGGCGCGAAGCCGATCAGCAAGTGGGCAATGGCTTGGGATTAGTGATTGTTAAAAAGTTGCTGAAAATTTTTGACGGACAAATTGAATTTAAAAGTAAGATTGGAGAGTTTACGGAAGTTATTCTAAAATTGCCTTTATTGAAAAAGTCTTAAGGAATAAGTCTTAAGTAACGAGTTTTAATCAATAAGAATCTATCGTTTTATTTGAGCCTTTGAACCTTTTTACTTTTTTACCTTTTCCGATTCATAATTCAACATTCATAATTAATATTCGTATATTCGTGGCTAATTTACATTCGCGTCATTTCTCGCAGATTGTTTTTCGCCCAGCTGCTTGCGGTGCGAAAAACCAATCCGCGCTACAATTTTTCCAATTCATAATTCATAATTATTTTTGCATTTACTGAGTCCCAGAGGGACGACATCTTTGTAGGACACAAAATAACAATTCAAGATTAAGAGCTCCAACGGAGCGGCACTTACACCTGATCTGTTCGTGTTAAAAATTCCAAGAACTCTACCCCCAAACCCCCTTCTCTTGCGAAGAGAAGGGGGCTTTTAAATGTGAACAACCCCTTTGAAGTTCTCCCTCCTCTTCGCAAGAGGAGGGACAAGGAGGAGTTGGTGGAAAGTCTTGAGCCGTTAGTAGTAAGAGCATTCAGGAAATAATTTTGCTCAGGATGAAATCATCGCGGACTTAGCATGGAACTTTTACGCAGATGGCGCTCAAGCCATTTGAAAAAAAAATGTTTTTTCTGATTGTTTTGGACAACAAAATGACGAAAAGAAAATTTTAGGGGATTGTTTTTGGAAATTAAAGAAATGCTTTTCAAATAAAAGATTTTCACGTTTTTTCTTAATCTAAAAAAATTTTTTTGGACAGAAGTGTAATCATTAAACAACGAATTAAATTTAATTTTTCTTCTTTGGTAACAAGCTGATTTTTTAGATATATTTACAAATTGAATCTTGTTTATTTACTAACTAAAAATTAAGCAAATGGGAAAGAAAAGAATTTTAAGCGGAATGCGCCCCACTGGGAAATTGCACCTTGGGCATTACGTAGGTGCGCTGGAAAATTGGATTAATTTACAAGAAGAGTACAACAATTATCATTTAATAGCAGATTACCACGTTCTAACAACAAATCTGGACACGTCGGAAATCAAAACAAACACAATTGAAATGGTAATCGATTGGTTGGCGGCGGGTTTAAATCCCGAGAAAAGCCCCATTTTCCGACAATCGAAAATTAAAGAACACACGGAGTTGTTTTTGTTGTTTTCGATGTTAATCACAAAAGCAAGGCTGGAGAGAAATCCCACTGTAAAAGAACAAGTACGCAGTTTGAACATCGAAAATATTACGTTCGGGCATCTCGGCTACCCTGTTTTACAATCGGCGGACATATTGCTCTACAAAGGTGATGCCGTTCCCGTGGGCGAAGACCAAGTTCCCCACGTTGAAATAGCCCGGGAAATTGCGCGCAAATTCAACAATCAATACGGCAAAGTTTTTCCTGAACCGGAAGCATTGTTAACAAAATTCGCCCGGTTGCCGGGATTGGACGGTAACGCAAAAATGAGCAAATCTCTTAACAACACAATCTTGCTTTCGGACAAGCCGGAGACAGTGGTTCAAAAATTGCGCAAGGCTGTTACCGACCCTCAGAAAATAAGAAAAAACGACCCGGGCAGACCGGAAGTTTGCCTGGTTTTTACTTACCAGAAAAGATTTAATCCCGAAGAGACGTCCGAAATCGAAACTGGTTGCCGCAGCGGAGCTTTGGGATGCGTTGAATGCAAATTGAAATGCTCGGCTAAGATTAACGAATTCCTTCAACCAATCATCGATAAAAGAGCTTATTACGAAAGCAGGCTTTCGGAAGTGCAGGACATTTTAGCCGACGGCGAGGCGCGCGCTTCGGAAACGGCAAAAGCCACAATGGACGAGGTTCACAAAGCAATGAGATTCGGCTGAAATGTACAAAATCAAATTAAAAGAATTCGAAGGACCGCTGGACTTATTGTTGTTCTTCATTAAAAAGAACGAGCTGGACATTTACGACATTCCAATCTCGAAAATCACGCGCGAGTTCATGGAATATTTGCATTTAATGAAGCAGTTGGATTTGGAAATTGCAGGCGAGTTCTTTCTGATGGCAGCCACCTTAATGCAAATTAAAGTGCGAATGTTGCTGCCAAGAGAAGTGGACGAAAAAGGCGAGGAGATTGACCCGCGAACAGAGCTCGTTAATGCTTTGATTGAGTACAAACGCTACAAAGAGGTTTCCGAAGAGCTAGGAATAATGGAGGCGAACCAGCGGAAAATTTACTACAGAGGCAATTTTTCGAAAGATGTTAAGGAAAATCCCGCGCCAATCGAAACGCTGCTTAAAAATGTAACAATTTACAATTTAATTGAAGCTTTCAAAAACGCGCTTCTGGAAAGGGAAATCGAACCCCTGCACGAAATCACCGTTTACAACGTAACAATCGACGAGCAAATGGATTTCATTCTGGAAAAAATTTCACAATTTGAATATTTGCATTTTTTAGATTTAATTGCAGGAATGCGAGAGAAACTTAGAATTATTGTTACTTTCATCGCAATTTTAGAATTGGTGAAATTAGGTTCGATTGGATTAAAGGAATCCGAAAAATTTAACGATTTTTTAATTTACAGGGCAGGCAATGGACAAGATTTACCATTCGGTAATTGAGGCTTTGGTTTTTGCCTCCGACGAGCCGATTACCGCAAACGAAATTGTTAAGGCTATTAAAGCAATCGACGGCGAGGAGACGGAAATTACCAACGCCGATATTGAGAATGCCGTGGACAAATTGAACGAAAAATACACAACGCAGGACTTGGCTTTTAAAATTTTAAGATTAGCCGGAGGATTTGTCTTCGGCACAAAGCCCGAGTTCGCCAAATATTTGGGATTCCTTTCAACGGAAAAAAGCCGCCGCAGGCTAAGTCAGGCAGCGCTAGAAACCCTTGCAATAATTGCCTACAAACAGCCCATTACCAAACCCGAACTGGAAACAATCCGCGGAGTGAATTCCGATTACATGATTAATCAATTGCTGGAAAAAGGATTAATTACAATTAAAGGGCGCGCAGAAACCGTCGGCAGACCGCTTCTTTACGTAACCACAAACAACTTCCTCAAATATTTCGGATTGAACAAAATCAGCGATTTACCCAAACCCCGCGAAATTGAAGAAATAGTTAAAGACCAGGACTTCCTTGAGCAAAAACGACAATTGCTGAAGAACGCAATTGAAGAAACAATGCTCGAAGAAAATTCCCCCGCCGAAGAAAATGGAAATTAGATTAAACAAATTCCTTGCCGAGTGCGGCGTAGCCTCCCGCCGTAAAAGCGACGAGTTCATTTTGCAAGGAAGAGTTACCGTTAACGGCAAGACAGTTAAGGACAAAGGGCTGAAGGTAAACCTTACAAAGGACGTTGTGACGGTGGACGGAGAGAAAATTAAACCCCAAAAGAAAGTTTATTTTTTGCTGAACAAGCCAAAAGGTTTTGTAACGACTACAAAGGACGAAAAAAACCGTCCGACGGTTACCGAACTTATTAAAACAAACGCTAAAATCTTTCCGGTTGGCAGATTGGACGTCAACACAACCGGGGCATTAATTTTAACAAACGACGGCGATTTTTACGATAAATTGCTTCACCCAAGGAATAACGTCGTCAGGAAATACACAGCCACGCTCGACAAACCCCTCGACCCCAAGGACGCCGAAAAGCTTCTGAAAGGAGTTTACTTAAAGGGCAAAAAAGGCAAGTTTTTAAATTTAATATTTCCTTCAAAAAAAAGCAGAAAAATTGTGGAAGTCCACACAAACGAAGGGATGTACCACTTCGTTAAAAGGATGTTCGAAACCGTGGGTTACCGAGTGAAAAAACTTAATCGCAACTCAATCGGTCCTTTTACCGTTGAAAACATTCCCGTAGGCACTTACAGGAAATTAACCCCGCAGGAAGTAGACCAAATTAAAAATTAAGCGAATATTCAGCGCTCCATTCCCACGTCAAAATAAATTTTTTATTCACAAATTTATTTCTTAATTTTCTTTGAACATTCTACGTGGATTAAGAATCCAGTTGAAAATTTTGTAAAGAGAAAAAGCCGAATTGTAGAGAGAAGAAATTTTTCAAAACAACTCAGCCCCTTGGCGAAGCCATCTGTCCGGGTAAATCCCCTGCAAAAATGCGCAGGACACAGGGGGGTTTTGAAAAAAGATTTTTTTGAAATTAAATTAAGCCTGGAATAAATGGGAGGAAGAATCTCGTGAAAAAAATAAAATTATTGCTAATTCAATTAGCGCTGCTTTTTGTTTTTGGTTGTGGCACAGGTTCTAATTTTAACAATTATCTTGAAGAAGTGCGCTATTCTTTCGGCACAATTCACAACATTAACAAAAATATTGTTACGCTTACCGATGGTTCCACTTTTAAGCTAAACAGGTTTTTAATTGCCGTGAACATGTCGCCTGTAGTAATCATTTTACCAAGTTACACAGACGAAACATTTGCTTCCTACGATTACGGTTACATGTTTGTTGACGGCACACGCTACCAGATTACAAATTACGCCTCGATGCAAGTTAATTTCTTCAGATATGGTTATTACGAATATGCCGAAAATATTGCTCCCCAAAAAGGAATAATTAAATTAACCGACGGTTCCAAATGGCTGGTAAAAAAAGACTTTTTGCCGGAATTAAATCGCTGGACAAACGGTTGAGATGTTATTGTAGACGAAAAAAATAATATGATTTTTAATTTAAGAAAGATGTCGCGCGTTGAAGCGAATAAAATCAAATCGAAGAAAAAAGAAAAGAGCGCCAAAAGTTAGGCTGTTTCTTCCGATTCTTTTCTTTCTTTGCGGCCTAACAATTTCCGCTCAGAGCAACGCTACAATTAGCGGCGTTGTAAAGAACGCCAAGACGAACGAGCCCGTTCCTCAAGTTAATATTTACATCGCCAATTCAACTATTGGAACTACCACAAACTCCGAGGGCAAATATTTAATACAAAACCTACCGTGCGGAAATTACAATTTGATTATTTCCTCGATTGGTTTCGGGGTAATCGTAAAAAAAATTCAAATTAGCGAAGGCAAGAATTACAGATTTTCATTTGCATTAACGCCTAAAATTTACCGGCTTCCGCTAATTGTCGTAAAAGATTATTACGACAAAAAGTGGCAACAAAATTTCGAGACTTTCGAAAAACAACTAATAGGATTCAGCGAAAACGCCAAACGTTGCAAAATATTAAATCCGTTTGTAATTGAATTTAAGAAAAAGGGAGACACTTTAATTGCCGAAGCCGATGAACCGCTGAAAATAGAGAACAAAGCGCTGGGTTACAAAATAACTTATTTCCTGAAGTCGTTTGAATACTTTAACGGAACGGTTAAATTCAGCGGATTGCCAATATTCAAAAAATTAAAAGCAAAGAGCCAATTCGATTCGGAAAAATGGAAGCAAGCGCGGCTGAAAACTTACTGCGGTTCGTTCAGGCATTTTTTAACCGCGTTGTTTAACGATTACAAAAACATTGTCGCGCAAGCAAAGGATTGGCAAAAGAACGC
>JALWSN010000597.1 GCA_027080245.1 Ignavibacteriales bacterium
GCCGGTAATTGACCATTGCGAAGAATCCAGCTTGGCGGGCGGAGCAATGAACGAAGGGCTTAATTCCACAAAATTGGGCATGCCGCCGGTTCCCACGATAGCGGAGGATTTAATTGTGGCGAGGGACATTTTAATTGCCGAGTATTTGAATTTGCCAGTTCACATTGCTCACATCAGTTCGAAAAAATCAGTTCAATTGGTTAGGGAGGCAAAGGCAAGGGGAGTGAAAGTAACGGCAGAGGCAACGCCCCACCATTTTAGTTTAACGGACGAAGCTTTAATTTCTTACGACCCAAATTTCAAAATGAACCCGCCATTGCGCTCGCAGGAGGATGTCCGGGAAATAATTGAAGGCTTGCGGGACGGAACAATTGATTGCATTGCCAGCGACCATGCGCCGCATTCCCCGGAAGAAAAGGAATTAGAGTTCATCTACGCACCCAACGGGATAATTGGGCTGGAAACTTCCGTAGGATTGGCTTTCACGGAGTTATTTCATAAAGGAATTCTTTCATTGCCCCGTTTGGTGGAGAAATTTGCAATTGCGCCGCGTAGAATTTTGGGATTGGAAATACCTTCGTTTACATCTGGCTCTAAGGCTGAAATTACAATTTTTGATCCCGATTTAATCTGGACTGTGGAGGCGGAAAAGTTTAAATCTAAGTCAAAAAACACGCCGTTCGACAGGAAAATTCTTACAGGCAAAGCTATTGGAGTCATCAACAATAATCAGATGTTTTTAGAGGATGAGTTTATTACGCTTGCCCAAAAAGTGTAGCGGCATTTAAACAATTATTCCTGTTTTTTGAACAACACACCTGCGGTAGTGAATGATATTAAAGGGAAAAGAGAAAATTTTTATTTTTGAATTTAATCCCGTATTTTTCATTATCTGAAATTCACGCAATAATTGGAAGAAAATTAACGAGCAGTTTAACCTGTGAAGCAAATTTCATTCGTTCATAAATGCAGGAGATAATAAAGCCTTTTTGGCACGCTAATTGTTTCTTCTAAGAGAAAACACAAAGGTTAAAAAATGAAAGCACAAAAAATTAAACTCTTCGTTACATTTGCAACGATTGCGTTTTTAATGGCTTCTTGCAAACTTAAAGAAATAACCGACAACACGCCGCCGCCGCCCCCGACAAATGTTTACACAGTTTCGGGTGATAATCGTGTGGACATTTTTTGGGATAAAAGCAATGCGCCCGATTTAGCGGGTTACAGAATTTACGTAAGCGACGCCTACGACGGAGCTTATTCTTTAATAGGTTCCACAATAACAAATTATTACGTTGATTACAATGCGGTTAACGGCACCACTTATTATTACGCCGTTACTGCATACGATATCTACGGCAACGAAAGCGATTTAAGCAAAGATATTGTACACGACACTCCACGGCCGGAAGGATTTGGCAGGGTAGTTTACGATTACAATCTTTTTCCAAAAAAGGCAGGCTATGCCTTTGGAATTAACAGGGTTGTGGCTTACGACGATTCGCTAACGGATTTCTTCTACGAGAATTATCGGGATAGCGCTTATTACATTGATGTCTGGAGCGATACTGAAATTCAAGATATGGGTCCAACTAACGATATTTACGACGTCGACAAAGCGCCCGAACGCGGCTGGGTTCCATTAAATCCGGGTGACAATATTAAATACGTTGAAGCCATCAAAGGGCATACTTACGTAATCTGGACTTTCGACAATCATTTTGCCAAAATAAGAATTTCCGATGTTTCCTCCGTTAGGATTATGTTTGATTGGGCTTACCAATTAGACGCCGGCAATCCCGAATTGAAAAGCGGAAGAGTTTTAAGAGGCAGGAGCGTTGAAAAAGTTATTAAAGTAAAAAGATAAATCCCAGGGTTATGAAATAATTGTTGTTTTGATTATTTTATTGCTCTTAAAATTTTGAAGGCGGTAATGAAGAAATTATTGTTGATTATTGTAATAATTTTGTTCGGCTCGATTAAAGGCTTTTCTCAGGGGAAAGGGAATTCCGCCGTAATTTTTAAAGCGTTCGAGAACGCGTTTAATTATTCGAATCCCGCGTTATTAAGCACCTACCTTGCCGACGAGACCTACCTAAGCGTTAAGAGCGAATATTCGGGCTATTATTCCAAAAGTCAGGCTTTTTACATTCTACAGGATTTTATTAGTTCTTATGCCCCCTTTAAAATTAAGTTTACTCACAAACGTTTGGATTCCTCCTCTCCCTTCGCCGAAGGGGTTTTATTCTTTTCTTTAAGAGGCAGGCGGCAACGTGCCAAAGTGTTTGTTTCCCTCGAAGAGCAAAAGGGCAATTTCGTAATAGCTCAAATAACAATCGACTAAATACTTACAATGAATTCCAGTTTACAAAGAGTAAGTCTTATTTTATTTGGCTTTTCCATTGCCGCCGTTATTTCCCTGCGTTTGTTTCAACCAGTAAGAGAAAGAAGAATAAGGGATGAATTTGTAAAGCTGCGTACGGAAAAATTATTTCAAAAAAGTTCGAAAGCAAATAGTTTGATTCAAAAGGAAGAGGCGGAGTTACTAAAAAATTTAAACAGGATAAAAAATTTATTTAAGCATTACTTAAAAAGCTCGAAGCCATTCTTAATGAAAAGTGTTTTTAACGAAACTCCCAAAGAGAACTTGCATTCTCTTGCTATTTGGCAGGGGGATTCGATGATCGTTTGGGAAAACAATCCAGGACTTTCATTAAATTTCAAGAATGATTATTTGCCTCGCGAGACGTTTTTTTCGGTCAGACCGCTAACAGCGTCGCTTGCCGCATACGATACTTTAAGATTTGAGGGAAAATATTATATTATAAAGCTTTCGAAAATAGTTGAAAAATTTTACAAAATTGAAAACGATTATTTTGAGCCTGTTAGCTTGAACGAAAAGTTTTCGGAACTATTAAAAGTTGAAACAAATTTGATTTTTAATCCCAAAGCGTTTCCTTCCGAAAACAAAAGCGTTTATTCTTTTGTAATTTACAATAACTATAACAACAAGATTGGGCTATTGAATTTTGAAAAGCCAAACGTAAGTTACGAAATAAAGCTTTTACGAATTCAGACAAGAAAGGTTGTTTCCGTTTTGTTGGTTTTTTCCTTCATCCTACTTTTAATTGTCTTAAGTTCCTTCTTTAGAAAACTAAACGGATTTGGCAAAGTAACGGTATTAATTTTTGTAGCGATTATTTTAAGGTATTTAATTTATTACGTTAATTTAGTTTCAAATTTTTTCAAAGGAGGCATTGCCTCGCCTCAATATTTTTCCTCGAGGTTTGGCGGAGGGATTGCGCGCAATCCGTTAGAACTATTTATTACAATTGTTTTCGGCGCGGTTATTTCGATTTTTGCGCTTAAATATTTTAGGGAAAGCCCAAGAGACTGTAAAGGCAAACGAAAATGGCTTAATATTTTAAGCTTAATTCTTATATCGGCGTTTCTTCCTCTTTATTTTCGGGGTTTTGCCGCCTCTATTCAGAGTTTTATTTTTAGTTCTTCGCTACAATACTTTTCCCAAAATTCACTTTTCCCGGGCTGGATAAAAATATTCATGCTGTTCAATCTTTTTTTACTTGGCGCTGGTTTTTTTAATTTCTTAATTATTTTCGTAGATTATTTTTTGAAATCTGTTATTAAATATTTGAATATTAAATTAAAATATTCAAAAATAGCGGCTTCTTTAATTTTATTATTTTCATTTTCAATTTTCAATTTAATTTACCCGTCATTGTTGCTCCCGTACTATTTAAAATTAATTTTATTGGTTGCGGCGTTGTTGGTTTCGCGAGAGGTTTTTAGTAAAAGCAAGATTAATTATTGGGGTTATTTGTATTTATTAATTTGCGCGTCCGTTTTTTCTTTGATTATTCTTTCAAGCTTTAGCGGTCAGTACAAAAAGAAATCTCTTAAACTTGCCGCAAAGGAAATGGACAGACCAAAAGTTAATCTTTACAAGTTTTGGATAAAACAATTGTTAAAGGACGCTAGAACGAACAATTCCCTAAAATATTCCTTCCTAAACGGAGGCAATCTTAACGCGGAAGCGTTTAAAATCTGGAGCAATTCGCCGTTTCAAAAGGGCAATGTTCCAATAAGCGTTAGTTTTTGGGATTCAACAAATAAAATAATAGGTTTATATTCATATAATATTTATGATAGCAATAATTTAGATTACAAAATATTGTCAAAAGTAAATAATAATAAAGATACGGTCTTTGTCTTTAATAATTCAAAGATTGTTGGAATTACGAAAAACATTTTGCCTCGTCGTAAAAAATTGACCATGATTGTTTGCGTTAATTCCCGCTTTAATAAAATTACGGAACCAAAGTTCGTTACAAGCAGGAGATTGTTGAACAAAATTAGAATTGGAGAAAAAGATTTATTTGCTTTTAGTATTAACGGAAACAAGATTATTAATGAAGAAGGCGAATTTGAATTGCCCAAATCTCACATTAAATTATTCAAAGAAATAATGAAAGGTAAAAACGAGGCATGGACGGAATTAAAATTGAACGGCAATTCATTTTTAATTTATTTGCATGGGGTAAAAGAAAGGAAGGCTAATCTTATTAAAGTAATAGGGTTAAAGGAGAGCGATTTATCTTTAAGTTGGTTCTATTTTGTTAAGCTATTCTTTTACCATTCTTTAATTATTTTGTTGATTGTTTTATCTTCGTTTATTTTTTCAGTAGTTAAACAACGTAAGGTCAAGTTTAATTTCAGGGGCAGACTTATTACGGCTTTTTTAATTGTGGCTTTAATTCCGTTAATTTTCCTTGCCTCTTATTTGCGCAGTTTAACTTATTTAAAAAATAGCGCGTCCGTTCGTGAAAATTTAAAGGAAAAGACTCGGATGGTTATCTCTTATCTTCAATCTCATTGGGACGAAACCGAGCCGTATAAAACGCTTCGAGACGCCTCGGACGATTTAAGAATAAATTATTCTTTGTACTATCGTAATAATTTGATTTACTCCACGTTAAAGAAATATTATGATATCGACTTGCTTAGTAGTTTGTTAAATTACAAAGCTAAAGTAAATATTGAAGAGCAAGCGCTGACGGGAACATTAGTTTCCGAGAAAGTTGAAAAGTTTAATTATTCCTCTTTTTACAAGATGATTAAAATTCAAAACGTTCCGTTTGTGCTTGAAGTTAACAATGCTTTCAATCAAATTTTGCTTCCAATGTCCGGGTCGGATTTTGACGTATTCCTTTTCGGGATTTATTCCATTGCGGTTATTATTACTTTGCTTTTTAGCGCATTGTTGGCAAATCAAATTTCCAATCCGATTCACAAATTAACGAGAGCGGCTTTGGCAGTGGGGCAAGGGGACCTTGATTTAAGGATTTCCGAAAACTACTTTGGCGAAATTGGAGAATTAATTAAAGGATTTAATTTAATGATTGAAAGATTGAAAAAAAGTCAAAGAGAAATAACTGCAATGGAAAGGGAAATTGCCTGGAGGGAAATGGCTAAGCAAGTGGCTCACGAAATTAAAAATCCTTTAACCCCAATGAAATTAAACGTTCAGCATTTGCGCGCCGCGTTCAACGACAAGGCGGAAGATTTTGAAAAAATATTTTTTACAGTGACAGATAATTTAATTCGCCAAATTGAAACGTTAAAAAAAATAGCGACGGAATTTAGCAGACTTGCCAAGATGCCAGAGGCAACGTTAAAGGAACTGGATTTGACTAAAGTTGTTCGCGAAATTACCGAGCTTTACGCGGATGAAAATCTTGAATTGACGGTAACTTGGAAAAAGCCTGTTATTATTAAGGGAGACGAGGATAACTTACGCAGAACCCTTATTAACATTGTGCGAAACGCAATTCAAGCCAAAGCGAAAAAAATTATTTTTATTCTTTCCGAAGACGAACAAACTTTCATACTCGACGTTAAAGATAACGGTATGGGAATTGAGTCTGCCTTCCAAAATAAAATATTCGAAGCAGAGTTTACCACTAAGAAGGAAGGAATGGGAATGGGGCTTGCGATTGTTAAGAATATTTTGGAGGAGATGAACGCTTCCATTTCGTTATTGGAAAGTTCGGCGGCGGGAACTACTTTTAGAATTGTTTTTCCAAAGAATAATTAAGGTTGAATGGAATTAACAGAATTTCAAAAGAGAGCTCTGGAAATCGACAAACACATTTCTTTAACCGCAAATGCGGGGTCGGGAAAAACATTTGTATTGGCAAAAAGATTTGTGGAAATTGCTCTAAGACAAGAGCTTCCGCTTAATAAAATTGCGGCAATCACTTTTACCGAAAAAGCGGCCGGCGAGCTTTACGTTAAAATATCAAAAGAAATAAACGAGCGCATTGCCAAGGAAAAAAATCCGAACGTAAAACGAAAGCTTTTGAGAATCAGAAACCAGCTTGTCTCATCAAATATTTCAACCATTCATTCTTTTTGTAATAGCCTGCTGAAAGAGTTTGCCCCCGAAGCCGGGCTCGACACGAACTTCGCTGTTATCGACGCTTCTGTTGCGAACGATTTAATCGACATGATTATTGCGGATTTCATCGAAACAAACATTGCGGAGGAAGCCGAAAGTCCGGAGGTTAAAAATGATTTGTTAGAGTTAATTCGTATTTTCGGTTCGACGAGAGCTTTGATTGCAAATCTCAGATTAATGTTCTACAAACGCAAGACTATTCTGAAGCTTTACGAAAATATTTACGATAAGAAAATTGAAGATATTGCTGCGAACTTCCACAATAAAGCGAATTTGTTGTTGGAAGAATTTTTAGGAATAGACTTAAATTTGTTCCTATCCAATTTAATTGCGTTAAATGCTGAAGTGCTTTCGGCAGACCCGCGGAATAAATTTGGGAATGAATTTTTGGAAGTTTGTTCGCGAGTCGACATTCGGGGGAGCGACGTAATTTCCAATTTGAGAAAAATTAAATTTGCGCTTAAACCCTTGTTAACGCAAAATGGGAAGCTAAGAAAAAGAGGCTATTTACAAAAGATTAAGAATGTCGCTCTTCCGGTAGATACGGAGGAGTTGCAGAGGAAAATTGATTTGTTGCGCGAGGTCGATTTTGACGACGAAATAATTAAGAGCGAATTGTCGCTTGCCAAAACCGGCAAGTTGTTAATGAACGTTTTTCGCAATTTGGTTGAAATCTACGAAGAAAAGAAAAAAGAACAAAGTTACATTGATTTGGAAGACCTGTTGCTCGAAACGTTGAAATTATTGAAGAATAAAGAAGTGCAAGCAATGTTGTCCAATAAATTCAAGCATATTTTAGTTGACGAATATCAGGACACTAACGAAGTTCAATACGAAATTTTAATGCCCCTTTTGAACGAGTTAAAGAAGGGAAAGTTGTTTATTGTGGGAGACGACAAACAGAGCATTTACATGTTTCGCGAAGCGGAGTTAGAAGTTTTTGGTAAAACAACGGAAAGGATTAAGCTTGAAAATAAAGGGGAAGGCGTTGTAGAATTACCGCACAGCTTCAGGCTTGCGCCAAACATCGCGTTCTTTACGAACCAGGTTTTTAGTAAAGTTTTTGCAAATCCTAATCCGAAATTTAACGAAGTAGGCTATTCGAATTTAATTTCAACAAGGGCGTTAAAAGAAGGGGGAGGAGTGGAAATATTGCTTTCCGAAGAAGACAGCGGGGAGGCAGAGGCGGCGCTTGTGGCGGCTAAAATTCAGGAGTTAAGAAATCAAACGGGCATACCCTTTGCAAGCATTGCTGTTCTTTGCGCTCGCAGGGATTGGTTTAGTTTAATCTCCAAATCGTTGAACGAACGCAATCTTCCGTTTACAATTATCGGGAGCAAAGGATTTTTCCAGAATCAAGTAATTGCGGACGTTTACAATTACCTTGCTTTTTTAATTGACCAAAGCGACGACGCGGCGCTTGTTGGAATTCTCCGCTCGCCTTTCTTTTTTGTAAAAGACGAGGACTTGTTTAAAATTTCGCTTGAGCGGGGGGAGAGTTTTTACGAAAAACTTGCCTCTTTTGCGAGGAAAAATAAGAAAGCGGCTGAAATAGTTGAAAATATTGAGGAAAACATTTCTAATGCTTCCAGCCTTCCCTTAAATCAATTGCTTCGCAGGATTGTCGTCGATTCCGGTTATTATTCGATAATAGCGGCAAGAAGAGAATTCCCAAATCAGTTGGCTAATTTAAATAAGCTGCTTAATATTTCGGTTGAGTTTCAAAACGAACCGTTTAATTCCTACTACGATTTTGTTGAGTATTTAAAAAATTCAATTGAGAAAAATGTTGAGGAAGGGGAGTCTGATTTAACCAGCGCCACAGGAGCAATTCAAATAATGACGATTCATCAAGCAAAAGGCTTGGAGTTCGACGCGGTTTTTATTTTCAAAGCGCACGAAAAGATGAGACCGGAAAGCATTAAATCCAAGGAAATAACAATCGAAAAGGATTTGGGAATAATGACGAAAGTTCCCATCGACAACGATTATTTTTCACCTTACAAAAAAGCACCTATTGCCGCGGTCGCTCAATATTATTTAAGACAAAAACAACTTGCGGAGTTCAAGAGACTTTTTTACGTGGCTGTTACGCGGGCAAAAAATCACCTGTTTATTTCAGGCGTAGCCAGGCGTTCAAATCAAGATAATTCATTTTTAGGAATGCTTGGCGCGGCTTTGGGAGTTGATTTTAAAAAAGAGGAAATCTTACTTTCGGGCTCGCTGGAAATTTTGCAAAACGCTAACGGTAAAAATAGAGAGCGGGAAGAAAAAATCAATCTAACTATTCCAATTACGCGGAAAATTGAAATTGAGAAAGGAAAGGAAACATCAGAGCAAGAAAAGGAATTGATTTCGGAAAGCCAAATAGCCGTTCAGAATGTAGAAGACATCCCTGAGAATGAAATATTCTCGGCAACGCGTCTTTCAATCTATTTGCAATGCCCTTTGAAATACAAGCTTATTTACGAACTTGGAATGGGCAAACTACTGAAAACATTGGAGAATATTAACTTTAATTTAACAAATAACGAGGACAACGACGATTATTTGCCCGCCAATATTGCCGGTTCCATTATTCACAAGGCGTTGGAAAAGGAAATTGACGCAAAGGGGATTGTTGATTTTGTTCGAAATGAATTGGTGAATTATTCAATGAATTCGGACGCATCGGAAGGCGCAGTTAAAAATATTGCCGATATTATTGAGCGATATCAACGTTCGGATTTGTTCAAAGAAATAAGCGCATTTGAAAAATATTTCAACGAATTCAATATTTATTTAAGAGAGAACGATTATTATTTGTTTGGAATAATTGATAAGCTTATTATTACGGACGAATATTTGCTTGTGATAGATTACAAGACTGATATTATTGAAGAAAGCGGCATCCGGGAAAAGTTTTCTCATTACTTGAATCAGTTAATGTTTTACGCTTACATTGTCAAAAAGTATTTTAACGAACGAAAAAAAATATTTGCGCAGCTTGTTTTTGTGCGGAAGCCGGAGCTAAGTGTGAAGAAAGAAATTACATTGGGTGAAGTAAATGATTTCGGAAAAATAATAACCAAAGCCATTAACGGAATTCAAAGCAGGGAATACACTGCAAATATTAGTCATTGCAAGCATTGCCAATTTTACGAAAATGGTAAGTGTGTTTATTTGTGAATGGCGCTTTAATTAAATTTTAGGATTAATATTATTTTCAATAAAATTTTTGTTTATTTCTGTCAAAATATTTTAAGACGCAAGTAATAAGCGCTCAAGAAATATTTTTTCTCTCCAAATTATTTTACCACGATAAATGAGGACTTGTCGAAGGCGAGGCAATATCTGTTAATTGGTCGGAAGCCTATAATAGCGAATCTTAAATTCATACGAACAATCTATGTAAAGGTACTATTTTTCCATGCAGAAAGCGCAGAGGAATGTTGCAAAAGGCGCAGAGTAAGTTTTAAATAGCAAATCTCCTGAAAGCTACGAATGAACTGACTAAGAGACTGAGGGACCGAGAGACGAAGAGATTGAAAGACTAAGAGGGAAAGGAGTTTGGCAACCCAAATATTTTTGGTTTTTTAATTTTTACTTTTGAATTGTCAAAAGAGTATCCTCAATCAAATTGCCGTTTCATTCTCAAAATATTTTTAACCTTTAAAATATTTGAAATTTGGTAATTGGTTGTCGGTTTTGCCGCGTTAGGAATTAAAAAATTTTATTGAATTCCTTCAATGTTTTTTTCAAGTTTGGCTGGTTTCAAAAAGAGGCGGGAATTTTTTCGGCTGAATTTACTTTTTCCCGCAAACGAAAGGAGCTTTCTTAAAATCAGGGGAAAAAAATCAGGGGCAAATTTTCCAACTACGCCAACCATTTAAAATTTAAAAAAATAATTCTCCAAATATTAACCTAATGGTTAATAATGAACAAGTAAAATTCGAAAAAAATTAGAGAGGAATGACTAAACTTTTTTTGATTTAATACGATAATAGCGTTGAAAAAAGCG